>CAYLSH010000005.1:0-49939 GCA_964386235.1 uncultured Lachnospiraceae bacterium
AGTGCACGGCTGAAAAGTGAACGTGTGCGGTAGGAAATTACCAACTGCCGGCATGAGAACCGCAGTGCAGTGGGTAAAACGAAAGTAAGGCTACCATCACATCACGTCGTATCCCATCGCAAGAAAGAAGAGGAAAGAGGGAACTAGGGACACTACATTATGGGAGGAAATTTTATATGAAGAAGTTTTTAATTGTTTTACTGGCGTGCCTGTTTTTGTTCGGTTGTGGATCAAACAATCATTTAGAATTACAGAAAAACAACGATAAAGAAGAAAATGATGCAGAAGCAGAGGAAAAACAATTTCAAGTATTAGAGGAAAACAAAAAAGAAGTTGAAGATAAAGAAGTAGAAATTATCTTAAAAATAATGGATTTCAATACCAATTCTGCGGAAGAATATGTAGAAAAAATGCAGAAGGAAGATCCAAAAGGGTATTTTTCTGTTTATAACGAAGAATACTATTTAACTAAAATAAAAGAATCGAAAAGAAAAGAGTGTTTAAAAGTGTATGCTAACAAAGAAGAAATAGGGCAGATGTTTAATGAAATATATACGGATGAAATTCTTGGCGAGGCAATAAAGAGTATGGATTATGATGATAATTTTCAGAATTTTACTTTTTATGTAGATAAAGAAAAATATGAATCCAATAAGTTCATGGTAGTTTTAGGAGTTGGGATCACAGTTAATGCCGTTAGCGATACATACCAAGCATACAATTTTGTGATGCCAGAGGACAGAATTACAGAGATCAGTTTTGTTGATGTTGAAACAGGAGAGAAAATTGAATAAATAAGAATTTCATACACTTCAATATCAGGGGCAGGAATGCCCCTTTTTGATTGCAGAAAACTTAAAAAAATTGAAAATACGACATCTATCAGAAACGGAAGGTGTCTTTTTTGTGCATATATGTAAAAAATGTACAAAGTTGTGTCAAATATGAGCAAAGATTTTTAGCAAAGCGTCGTATATAATTAAAGAGCGTCAGGGATATACCTGGCAAAATGCATATAATTATTAGGAGGAAAATTTAATGAAAAAAGTAATTGCATTACTTCTGACCCTTACAATGATCATGGGTCTCACTGCATGTGGCAGTACTGAAACAAAAACCGAAACAGAAACTTCAGCAAAGACGGTTACAGAGACGGAAGAAGCTGCTCCGGACACAAGTTCTGACAACGAGAAATTAGTAGTTGGTTTTGCACAGATCGGACAGGAATCCGGATGGCGTGACGCTGAAACGAATGACGTTCAGTGGTATGCTGCACGTAATACAGACACTATTGAATTGATTTTTGCTGATGCTCAGCAGAAGCAGGAAAACCAGATCAAGGCAATTCGTAACTTCATCGAGATGGGTGTAGATGTTATCGTATTTCCACCAGTTGTAGAAACCGGTTGGGAAGCTGTTTTAACAGAGTGCCAGGAAGCAGGAATTCCTGTTATCTTAGTTGACCGTGGTATTGATCCTTCTGCAGGCGATGAACTCTATACAACTATGATCGCTTCTGATCATGTATGGGCAGGTGAGCAGGCAGCTATCGTTGTAAACGATTTATTAGGTGGCGCTGGTAAAGTAGTTGAACTTGAAGGTACTGTAGGTGCTTCTGCAGCAGTTCAGCGTAAACAGGGATTTGACGAATACATCGCAAATAATTGCGCTGATATCGAAATTATTGATTCTCAGACCGGTGACTTTACTCGTGCAATGGGTAAAGAGGTTATGGAATCTTTCCTTAAAACTTATGACGATATCGATGCAGTTTTCTGCCACAATGATGATATGGCATTAGGTGCTATCGAAGCTATCAAAGAAGCAGGTTTAAAACCGGGCGAAGATATCAAAATCGTAGGCGTTGATGGCGTTAAAGGTGCTTTTGAAGCAATCTTGGCAGGAGAGATGAACTGTACAGTTGAATGTACTCCTATTTTAGCAGAACAGATTTTTGAAACTGCTTGGAAACTTAAAAATGGCGAAACTGTTGATAAATGGATCATGTCTGCAGATGGTATCTATACTACAGACGAAGTTACCGAAGAAGTTGTTGCAGGACGTGCATACTAGTTTTACCTATTTATAATTGAATGACAAATTTAAAGGTCTCCGGACCGACCGATAAATCGGCTCGGGCCGGAGGCACTTGTATTTAAGGAGGTTATAATAGTGGTTCAGAACAGCTTGCTTGTGATGGAGCAAATTAATAAAAGATTCCCCGGAGTTATTGCGCTTAAAGATGTCCATTTTTCTTTAAATGCAGGAGAGATACATGCTCTTCTTGGAGAAAATGGAGCGGGAAAATCTACTTTGATTAAGGTATTAACCGGAGTAGAGCATATGGATAGTGGTAAAGTTACCATGGAAGGAAATGCAATTTCAGTAAAGTCTCCATTGGAAGCACAAAAACATGGTATTAGTACTGTATATCAGGAAGTAAACCTTTGTCCTCATTTGACGGTGGCAGAGAATATATATGTTGGGCGTGAACCCTTAAAATTTGGCAGAATTGACTGGAAGACTGTTAATAATAAGGCAAAAGAATTATTGAAAAAATTTGACTTGGATGTAGATGTAACAAAACAACTCGATAATTATTCAGTTGCAATACAACAAATGATTGCAATCGCAAGAGCGGTGGATGTAAAAGCGAAAATACTGATTTTAGATGAGCCCACATCCAGTTTGTCTAACGTCGAAGTAGATAAACTTTTCCAAATCATGCGTATGTTAAAAGAACAGGGATTAGGAATTATCTTTGTTACACATTTCCTTGATCAGGTTTATGAAGTAACCGACAGAATCACTGTATTAAGAAATGGTGAATATGTCGGAACATATAACACAGCAGAGTTACCCAAAGTAGAATTAATCGGGAAAATGATAGGTAAGGAATACGAAGCATTGGAAAATAATGATTTATCTGCTGAAGAGTATTCTGATTTATCTGAGGAGTTTTTGCGTTTGGAAAATGCCGGAACTGCGAATATATCAAATGTTTCCTTTAGCCTTAAGCAGGGAGAGGTTAGTGGTTTCTCAGGTTTATTAGGCTCCGGACGAAGTGAAATAGCAAGATTAATTTTCGGTGCAGATAAACCGAATGCAGGTAAATCTTTTATTAAGGGAAAAGAAGTAAGTATTAAAAATCCTTTGGATGCAATCCGTAATGATATTGCATTTTGCTCTGAAAACCGTAAAAAAGAAGGTATTATCGGAGATTTAACTATCCGTGAAAATATTATTATTGCTTTACAGGCAAAGAGAGGGTTAGGAAAGGCTATTAGTTATAAAGAAGCTCAGGAAATTGCTGACAAATTTATAGAAGAACTGGCAATCAAAACACCTTCAGCAGACCAGCAGATTAAAAACTTATCCGGTGGTAATCAGCAGAAAGTACTGCTGGCACGCTGGCTTGCAACAAATCCTGAATTGTTAATTCTTGATGAGCCTACCCGAGGTATTGATATTGGTGCCAAAGCAGAAATTCAAAAAATCGTAATGAAACTTGCAAAAGAAGGAATGAGTTGTGTTTTCATATCTTCTGAAATGGAAGAAATGTTACGATGCTGCAATCGTATGTTCGTTTTAAGAGATAAAGAGATAGTCGCAGAGATGACGGGTGAGAACATAAATGAAGCAAGTATTATGAAGCAAATAGCAGGGGAAGGAGCGTCAAAATAATGAAAAAATTCAAAGATAGAATGGAGTTTCGTCCATTAATATCATTTATAATTATCCTTCTTATTTGTGGTATTCTTTCCGGAGGATCCTTTTTTGAAATATCTATTGTAGAAGGTCATTTATATGGCCGATTAATTGATATTCTTCGTAACGGTAGTAAATATATAGTCCTTGCAATTGGTATGACTATGGTTCTTGCCACCGGTGGTACGGATATTTCAGTAGGCTCAATTATGGCAATTTCCGGTGCCTTAGCCTGCTCTATAGTAGATGGACGTATTTTGCCGGGACTTAACGGAAATGTTTTTGCTGCAATTACAATAGCGCTGGCAGCGGGAGCAATATGTGGTGCATGGAATGGTTTTTTGGTTGCAAAACTAAAAGTACAGCCCATAGTTGCTACTATGATTCTTATGACAGCCGGAAGGGGTATCGCCCAATTAATTGCAGACGGTAAAATAGTTACTATTACATCTGATGCCTACTATTACATCAGTGGCGGATATATTTTGGGATTACCCTTCCCTATTTATATTGCCGGATTTGTGTTGATAGTAGCATTAATAATGACCAAGAAAACTGCATTTGGATTAGCTGTTGAGTCTATAGGTGTAAATGCTAATTCTGCAAGACTGGCAGGTATTAAGGTGAGCCGTAATTTGTGGATGATTTATATATTCTGCGGTGTCTGTGCCGCTCTTGCCGGTTTGATTGAAAGTGCAGGTATAAAAGGGGCTGACTGTAACAACTGTGGTCTGATGATTGAAATGGATGGTATCCTGGCTGTTGCGATTGGCGGAACGTCCTTATCCGGTGGCAGATTTTCTTTGGTGTCCAGTATAATTGGGGCATTGGTTGTACAAACAATCACAACTATGATTTTGGCTTTTGGTGTTGCGCCGGAGATTATTAAAGTAATAAAAGCTTTAATAGTTATTATTATTTGCCTTGCACAGTCTCCTATTTTCATGAACAAAATAAAAGGATTGTTTAATAAGAAAAAGGTGGTGGCTTAATGATGAAAAAAATATTTAAAATAAATAATGTTTCCCTTCTTATTGCAATCGTATTGTTAATTGTTATGTATGTAGCCGGGGCAAATATGTATGACCGCTTTGGTTCTATTTCGACTATACTGAATCTGTTTAATGACAATGCCTATTTAATTGTAGTTGCTGTTGGTATGACTTTCGTTCTTTTAACGGGTGGCATTGATATATCAGTTGCGTCCACATTGGCATTTACAGGTGTATTTTCAGCCTACCTTCTTGAAAAAGGATGGTCTGCGGGAGTTGTAATTCCATTGGTTTTAGCAATTGGAGCGTTTGTTGGATATCTTCAGGGATATGTCATACATACTTTTAATATAGCACCATTCTTAGTAACATTAGCAGGACAATTCCTGATGCGTGGTATGTGTGCGGTGGTAAGTACGGTATCCATTCCTATTAACAACGAATTTTACGAAGCGGCTGCATTAAGTAAAATTTCTTTTGTGTTGGAATCCGGCGCAAGGCCTAAACTGTACTATTACGTATTTGTGGCGCTTTTTGTTGTGCTCGTGGCGTGGTATGTGTTAAAATTTACTCGATACGGTAGAGCTGTATTTGCTGTTGGAAGTAACGAACTGAGTGCTCAGTATATGGGTCTGAATATTAAGTCGGTAAAGATAGGCGTATATGCTATCAGTGGTTTTTGTGCTGCTTTAGGTGGAGTGCTTTTCAGTTTTTATACATTGGCAGGATATTCTCTTCAGAATATGGGCCTTGAGCTTGATGCCATTTCCTCTGCTGTTATCGGTGGTACACTTTTAACAGGTGGTGTAGGAACTGTTATTGGTTCATTATTTGGTGTATTAATCCAGGGTATAATTCAAACCATTGTTACATACCAGAATCTAAATACGTGGTGGACGAAAGTAACCATTGCAGCAATTTTATGTTTCTTCATTTTGATTCAGAGACTTGTTGCTATCCGCGCAGAAAAGAAGAAAAACTCATAGTTTTTTAATATTAGGTAAATCTCAAGGGAGAGAGCGATAATGAGAAGGCTAATCAATAAATTTGGTGATTTGCGGTTTCGTGATAAGTTAACATTCAGTACACTTATAGCGGCATTAATTCCATTATTGCTCTTTTCTATGGTTGTTGGAACAACCATAATCGGAGAAGTGGGAAATAAATCCAGTCAGTTGACCTTGCAGGTAGTTACTCAGACAAGTGAGTCTTTAGATATCTATATCGGGACAATAGAAAAACTAATGAATTATGTCATAGATGAGTGCAGCGAAGAGTCTACGGCAACTGATAACAATTTACAACATCTTTCAGAAATGACAACTTCTATTTTGGAAGCATATCCTGAAATAGCAGGAATAACGATTGCCTACCCTGATGATAGTTATTATGGAGAAGGAATGACACGAATTTCCAGAGATTTATTTGCGGATGAAGGATGGTATCAGTATGCATTGGAGTTGCACGGCAAACTCGGAATTGTAGGAAATGCAATAGGAAGAAATGTAGTTAATAACCTTAATGACAGTTCCGATTCAATATTTTCATTAGTAAAATCTTTTGAAATAGAGAAAGATTGTTATGGTGTTGTATTGTTTGATATCAGACACGATATTATTGAGCAATTAATCAATAGAGTATCTATCGGTGAAGAGGGACTCCTTTATGTAGTCGACGATAATGATATGGTGTATACTCCGGAAAGCGATGTTGTTTATAGAATAGATAAAACCTGTTATCAGAACGATAGTAAAAAAGGCGATATGATAAGAATTAACGGAAAAGATTTTTTCGTAATAAGCCATCACAGTGACTATTCGGGATGGAAAACGATAGGTGTTTTGCCACGAACAGAATTCCTGGCCGGAGTACAGTCCATATACCATACGTTAGCCATCTGCATAATTATATCTTTAGTGCTGGTTTTTCTGGTATCCGTAGGATTATCCGGTACGGTTACAAGGCCTTTGTTAAGACTGGCATCTTTTATGGAAAAGGTTGAGGATGGAGATTTCTCGGTACGCTTTAAGACTAAATATAGGGATGAGATTGGAACTCTGGGCAAATCCTTTAACCATATGATTGAACGGATTAATCAGTTGATTAATGAGTTATATGTGGAAAAGCAAAACCGCTTGGAAGCACAATTAAAGACTCTTCAAGAGCAGATAAAACCACACTTTTTATATAACACTCTTGATACGATCAGTTGGATGGCAAGGAGCCATGATGCAAACGATGTAGTACAACTGGTAGATGCGCTGACAAATATGTTTCGAGTAGGCTTATCAAGCGGACGGGATTATATTGCTTTGCGAGAAGAAAAAAAACATGTAATTAATTATCTTTATATACAAAAAGTCAGATATGGAGAACGTTTACAATATGATATTGATATTCCTGAAGAGTATGATGCGGTTATTGTTCCTAAACTGATTTTGCAACCTTTGGTAGAAAATGCCATTTATCATGGTGTTAAAATGAAAAGAGTCAAAGGCAGTATTGTTATCAGGGCTGAAGCAAAAGGGGATAAATTATATTTGCATGTTAAGGATGACGGAGCCGGAATGTCTTTAGAAAGATTAGAAGAAATACGGGGATGGTTAGAGAACCCTCAAAGCCGAAATGAAAACATTGGATTTGGGTTATCCTATATTGAAGAAAGAATCGTTTTGACATATGGTCTTGATTATGGAATAAGTGTTGAGAGCCGGGAAGGTGAATTTACAGAAGTGACGATTTGTCTGCCGCTCTAGTAAGGAGGAGAAATGTATAAAGTTTTGATAGCAGACGATGAAGATATTATTTGTCGCGGACTGGCAGGCATGGTTTCCAAGCATCCCAGACTTCAAGTTGTAGCAACAGCTGAAGATGGAGAAATTGCGTTCAAAAAGGCTCAGGAAGAAAAACCGGATTTGATGTTTGTAGATATAAATATGCCCTTTTTAAACGGTTTGGATTTTATCAGACAAATCAAAGAAGTATTACCTGAAGTGGTGATTATAATTGTTTCCGGATATGATGATTTTGAATATGTACAAAAAGCTCTGCATCTGGGCGTGACGGATTATCTGCTTAAGCCGATAATGGAAGAGGACTTTTTCGACGTGTTGAATAAAATAGTAAAGAAACTTGACAGCATGGATAATTCAAAAAGATACATGGATTGGGTCGAAGAGCAGGTAGAACAGAATCGGTTACAGATAGTCAATGATTTTTTTGATAGTTGGATCAAAAAAGAATTAAAGGCAGAACAACTTGAAAATGAAATGGAATATTTAAAAATCCATATACCACAACCCTATCAGCTGACAATCATACATATATATAAGGATTATGAAAAAGAGAATAATAATGAAGAGTGGAATACGGAATTAGTATTATCAGAGAGTTGTGGTATTGTACTGAAATGTTTTGAACCTTATTCGGAGATAACTTATTTTCAGGTAGATGAAGGGGCATTAGCTATTATTTCCAAGGCGTTTTCAGAAAAGCAATGGGAACAGCTGTCCCAGAAATTATCCATGGCTTTTGAAGAACGTTTAAATGCCAAAATAGAATCTGCTTATCAGGCAGAAGAAAAAATCTATGATTTTCCGGATGCTTATAACCATTTGATAGAAATATATAAAGAACGAATACATTATTCTGATGCGGTTCGCCAATCAATTAATATTATTAATTCCCAATATTCAGACAATGAATTGTCACTGCAGTCTGTGGCAGATAGTCTATTTGTATCTTCCTCATACCTAAGTCGTATTTTTTTGAGGGAAACCGGAGAAAATTTCTCTACGTATCTTACCAGAAAAAGAATCAACGAAGCCAAGAGTATGTTAGAAAACTCAAATATGAAAATGTATATGATTGCGCAAAAAGTAGGATATACATCCCAGCATTATTTTAGCAATATATTCAAAAAAACTATGGGAATTTCCCCGGCAGATTACCGAAAAAACTTTTTCAAATGAGGAAAAACAGATGAAGCAGATTAAAAGAATCCTCGTATTATTTCTTTGTGTCTCAACATTAGCAGGATGTATGTCTTTGGAAAAAGTACGATCCACGAATATTGAATATGTAATCGGCGTCTCTTTGGCAAATTTAAATGAGCAATGGCGTCTTGTGCTAAAAAACGAGCTTGAAGCAGAGGCCCAAAAATACGACAGTGTTCGTCTTGTAATACTGGATGCTGCAGGAGACAGTGCTAAGCAGGCTGAGGATGTAAACAGATTAATCGGATTCGGAATAGATTTGCTCATTATTTCACCCGGAGATGTTGAGGTATTAACACCTGTTATCAGCGAGGCATATGAACAAATACCGGTTATTGTTCTGGACAGGGTAGTTGAAGGTTATGATTATTCGTTATTTGTTGGTCCTGATAATAGTTTAATCGGTCGTCAGGCCGGTGAGACTGTGCTGGACTTTTTGAAATCGGATCAAATAAACGAGGGCTCAGTACTGGAAATAAAAGCAGATAATTTTGCAAGTGAAAGCCGTAGTAAAGATTTTATACACACATTATCAGATGCAGGTGTATATACACATTCTATTTATATGGAAGATGCTACCAGAGATTGTGTTGAGGATTATTTGCTGAATCGGCCGGAAACTCTGGAAGGAATAGATATCATTTTTGCCCACAATGATTATATGGCGTATGGTGCAAAACTTGCTTTGGAAAAACTGGGGAAATCGGGTATTAGAATTGTTGGTCTGGATGGTTTTTCGGGGGAAAAGGGCGGACTTCAGATGGTTGAAAACGGAATAATTGATGCTACCGTGACGTGTCCTACCGGAGGAAGTGAAGCTATTCGATATGCGATTGATATAATCAATGGAGTGAGTGGAATTCCCAAACAGATTATATTAAGAAGTCACAAAATCAGAGAAGACAATGTTCTTACTTACCAAGATGAGATTACATATCCAAAGCAGGAAAAAGACATAATACGCGTTGGATATGCCCAGATTATGGAAGAAAGTAACTGGCGTAAAGCGAGTATTGAATCTATTCAATATGCAGCAAAAGAATTTGACATTAACCTGACGGTTAAATTCAATGAGCAATCTATTGAAGACCAGATGACACAGGTACGGGAATTCATAGCGGAAGATATGGATGTAATTGTTATTTCACCGGTTGTTACGGAAGGCTGGGAAGAAATCCTTATAGAAGCAAAAAAAGCAGGAATTCCGGTTCTTCTGGTGGATAGAACCGTAGCAGTGAAAGAAGAATTATACAATTCATTTATTGGCGCTGATTTTGAGGAAGAAGGAAGTCGATGTGCCCGCTGGATGTTGCAGGAAACGGAATCTTTGGAGCAAGTCCGTATAATGGAACTAAGAGGTACGGAAGGTTCTTCTCCTGCCCAAAACAGAAAGGTAGGCTTTGAATCCGTAATATCCGAAGATGATAAATATCAGATAGTGTATACGGAGTGCGGAGATTTTACCCGAGAAGGTGGGAAACAGGCAGTTGAAAACTATTTGAGGTCAAATGAATGGAACATAGATGTGATCTATGCGCACAATGACGATATGGCATTGGGTGCTATTGAAGTACTGAAAGAACACGGTATAAAACCGGGCACTGATGTAAAGATTGTGTCTGTCGATGGTACATCTGATGGATTAGTAGCATTAAAAAAGGGTGAGATAAACTGTGTAGTGGAGTGTAATCCGCTTCTCGGTCCGCAAATAATGAAAGCAATTACAGATTTGATGGAAGAAAAAGAATTACCTTTACGCATCATTACAGATGAGATAGTGTTTACCAAAGATACGCCTGAGCAACTGTTAAAGAATCGAAAGTATTAAATGACGTTCGAAAGGGGGTAATAATATATGAAAAAAGGCAGAAAAGAAAAGAATAATCAGGTTTCTGTTATACATTCAATCAGAAGCCGGATTCTTATGCTTGCTTTTTCGGCAATTATGCTTACTGTGGCAATTGTCTTATTACGGATTACACCGGTAATTAAGACGACAATAATAGAATTAAACCAGAATTATCTTTTAGATTTGGCAGAAACAAGTGGTGAGACCATAGATAGTCAGATATCATCCTTGGGAGAATACAGAGTAATAAATACTATGTCATTACAGAAGGCGATTGGTGATATTGGAATTAGCGGAATGGAGTCTTCGTATACATATGTATTAGATCCGACCGGGCTTTTTATCTACCATCCGGATATAGATAAGGTTGGTTTGGCATCTGAAGTGGAGCCTATAAACGAGATTGTATCAGCAATTTCGTCGGGAAGCCGACCGGAGTCATCACTTATTGAATATGAATATGAAGGCAGACATAAATATGCCGCTTACTATGTTGGTGTACAAATGAATTATGTTTTAGTGGTTACGGTAGATGAAACGGAACTGTTGTCTCATGTTCAAAAAGTGTTTATTGATGCAGCCATAGGTGCCATATTGGCATTTGTAATTAGTATTTTGCTTGCGCTCATTGTTGCAGGCATGATTGTCCGTCCCATTAAAGAAATTTCCAATCAAGTCTCAAGACTGGGTAACCTTGATTTTAAAAAGGACACTAAGTTGGAAAAACTGGCATCGAGAAAAGATGAAGCAGGAACTATGGCGAAAGCCGTAAAGCAGTTACAGGAACAATTGGAAATTGCACTTAAGGGAATAAAAAAACAGACCCAGGAATTGTACGATAGTTCAAATATAATGAGCATAAGTGCGCAGAAAGCAACAGGTTCGGTACAACAGGTTGAATCTGCGGTATCAAATATTGCGTCCGGAGCGACTTCACAAGCATATGAGACTCAGACCGCAACAGAAAATATTGTATTAATGGGTGGTTTGATTCAGGAGACTGATAAAGAAGTAAACTCGTTGAAGAACAATATTTTGGAGATGGATGAGTATGGAAATCATGCACTTAAGATTCTTGCCGAATTGGAACAGATTAACAGAAAAACAAAAAAAGCTATCAACGAGATTTCTGAGCAGACCTATCAGACTAATGAATCGGCACTTGAAATAAAGAAAGTTACAACTTTAATTTCAGATATTGCAGAAGAAACCAATTTGTTATCTCTGAATGCGTCTATTGAAGCAGCGCGTGCCGGAGAGCATGGAAGAGGATTTGCGGTGGTTGCCTCTCAGATTCAGAAACTTGCAGAGCAGTCAAATGAATCTGCAAATCAGATAGAGGGAATTATTAATTTATTAATTACGGCTTCTGATCGTTCTGTTGAGACCATGAAAGAGGTAAATAGTGTTGTCGACAAACAAAATGAAAACGTTAGTGTAACTGAACAGGCATTTGAAAGTGTTAAACAGGGGATTGACCGGTGTATGAATGAAATTGATATCATTGCTGACCGGACACAAAAACTAGACCGGTCACGTGTGAATGTAGTAGATGTAGTTCAGAACCTGACGGCTATTGCAGAAGAAAATGCTGCAAGTGCAGAGAATACCTCGGCGTCTGTTACAGAGGTTAAAACGGTTATTGATGATGTGGCAAAAAATGCAGAGGATCTTACAGAGATAGCGAATAGACTGGATGAAAGCGTATGTCTGTTTCAAATGGATGAATGATAAAGTTCAAGAAAAAGTGTGGAGGGTATTTTATGGATAGCAAAAACTTTGGTATACTTACTACAGGAGAAAATGTAACTTTATATACATTATCAAATGAATATATAAGTATTTCTGTGAGCGATTTCGGCGGTTCTTTAGTTAATTTGTGGGTTAAGGATAAACAGGATAACCCGGTGGATATTGTTTTAGGATTTGATGATGTATCAGGTTACGAATGCGATAACGGAACATATATTGGATGCAATGTCGGACGAAATGCAAACCGCATTTCCAACGCAAGTTTTTGCCTTAATCAAAAAGTATATGAACTTGATAAAAATGAAGGTAATAATAACTTACACAGCGGATTTAATCCATATTCAAAAAGAATGTGGAAGGTAAACAGTGTAGATGACAATTCAATAAAACTGTCTTTATTTAGTCCGCATATGGATCAGGGATTTCCGGGAAATATGGACCTTAGTGTTACGTATATTCTTGATGGAAATGAATTGAAGATTTCTTATGATGCAAAATGTGACAAGGATACAGTAATGTGCTTTACCAATCACAGTTATTTTAATTTAAATGGTCAGGGAAGTGGAACTATAGTAAACCATCAGGTTAAAATAAATGGTGATTGTTTTATTCCCGTAGATAAAGATTCTATTCCGACAGGGGAAATACGAAAGGTTTATGACACCCCGATGGATTTTATCAATACAAAGAGGATCGGAAAAGAAATGGAAGCAGATTATGAACCGCTTCAAAATACCGACGGATATGACCATAATTGGTGTATAAGCGATTATAACGGCAGCATAAAGGAAGCTGTGGTTGCAGAAGGTGATAAAACAGGAATTAGAATGATTCTTTCTACTGATTATCCCGGAATACAAATGTATGCAGGTAATTTCCTTAAGGGTGAAAAGGGTAAAAAAGGTGCAATATATAATCGTAGGGAAGGAATCTGTTTTGAACCTCAGTTTTATCCCGATTCTGTAAACCATGAAGATTTCATCAGCCCGATTAGTAAAGCTAATCAGCCATTCCATAAGGAAATAGTGTATAGGTTTGAATAATTCATGAGTGGTAAATAATACTAGCAACAAATCCTGCTTTTCCCTCGAAAATCACTTGCGCGATGGAAAAAAAGGTGCTATACTGTTTGAGACTTAAATAAGGATGACATAAAGGAGTGGGCAGCAGATGTCCACTCCTTTTGCGTCAACTTTTAGGTGGAAGTTTTACAATTGAATATGGAAAGGACAGGTGTAAGAATGTCGAAAGCAAAGACATATGAAACCAGAACAGAAGAGATCCTTGCCCCGATTGTACAGGAAGCGGGAGTGGAGATCTACGATGTCGAGTATGTAAAAGAAGGAGCGGACTGGTACCTTCGCGTGTATATCGACAAAGAAGGTGGCGTTAACATCAATGATTGCGAGGTGGTTAACCGCGCACTGTCAGCCAAGATGGATGAACTGGATTTTATTCCGGAAGCATACATTCTGGAAGTGAGCAGCCCGGGACTGGGGAGAGCATTGAAAAAGGAGCGTCATTTTGAAAAAAGCATAGGAAAAGAAGTTGAGGTTAAGACTTATAAGCCGATTGACAAGGAAAAACAGTTTGTCGGGATATTACAGTCCTATGAAGATGGTGTGATTACGATCGCAACGGACAAAAAAGAAATGAAGTTTGAAAAAGCGGATGTGGCATCGGTTAGGCTGACATTTGATTTTTAGGAATAAGAACAGATATACATTTTACGGGAAAGGAATGATAAAAAAGATGAACAAAGAATTAGTGGAAGCGTTAAATGCGTTGGAAAAAGAAAAGGAGATCAGCAAAGAGACTTTATTCGAAGCGATCGAAAACTCCCTGATCACTGCCTGCAAGAACCATTTTGGAAAAGCCGACAATGTTAAGGTTGAGATCAACCGTGAAACGGGGGACTTCCTCTGCTATGCGGAAAAAGAGGTTGTGGAGACCGCAGAAGAAGTAGAAGACGATTTGTTACAGATTTGCTTAGAGGATGCGATAAAAGTATCCAAGAAGGCAAAAGTGGGAGATACCCTCAATGTAGAGATCAAATCCAAGGAGTTTGGCCGTATCGCTACACAGAATGCGAAAAATGTTATTTTACAGAAGATCCGTGAAGAAGAAAGAAGTGTGATCTACGGTCAGTATTTTGAAAAAGAAAAAGACGTGGTAACCGGTATTGTACAGCGTTATGTGGGAAGAAATATTTCTATTAACCTTGGGAAAGCCGATGCTATTTTAAATGAAAGTGAGCAGGTAAAAGGCGAAGTGTTCATGCCGACAGAACGAATCAAGGTATATATTCTGGAAGTAAAGAATACACCGAAAGGACCTAAGATTTTAGTAAGCCGTACACATCCGGAACTGGTAAAACGTCTGTTTGAATCCGAAGTAACCGAGATCAAAGACGGAACGGTTGAGATTAAGAGCATTGCCAGAGAAGCAGGCAGCAGAACCAAGATTGCCGTTTGGAGCAATAATCCGAATGTCGATCCGGTCGGTGCATGCGTTGGTATGAATGGTGCCAGAGTCAATTCCATCGTGGAAGAACTTCGCGGTGAAAAGATTGATATCGTATGCTGGGACGAAAACCCGGGTAACCTGATCCAGAATGCGCTTTCACCGGCTAAGATCGTTGCCGTATTTGCGGATCCGGATGAAAAGACAGCAAAAGTAGTGGTACCGGATTACCAGTTATCCCTTGCAATCGGTAAGGAAGGACAGAATGCAAGATTAGCAGCCAGACTGACCGGTTACAAGATTGACATCAAGAGTGAAACACAGGCTAAGGATGCACCGGGATTCCGTTACGAAGACTATATGGATGATTTTGATGACGAAGAATATGAAGAGGAATACGATGAATAAAAAGATTCCGATGCGACAGTGTGTAGGCTGCGCAGCCATGAAAAATAAAAAAGAGATGATGCGCGTGCTGAAAACTGCACAAGAAGGGATCATTCTCGATAAAACCGGAAAAAAGAACGGACGTGGTGCATATCTTTGTGTAAGCAAAGAATGCCTGAAACTGGCCCGTAAGAATAAGGGCCTAGAGCGTTCGTTTAAGATGAACATTCCAAATGAAGTATACGATAGTTTGGAAAAGGAGTTTTTGGAAGATGAAACAGAATAAAGTGTTTTCGATGATTGGCCTTGCAACGAGATCCCATAAGATTGACAGCGGAGAATTCATGACGGAAAGAGCGGTCAAAAGCGGCAAGGCGTATCTGGTAATCGTGGCACAGGATGCATCCGGAAATACCAAAAAGAATTTTTCGGATATGTGTGCATTTTACCGGGTTCCCATATTTTTCTATGGAAACAAAGAAGAACTGGGGCATGCGATGGGAAAAGAAATGAGGGCATCGCTTGCCATCACGGATGAAGGGTTTTCCAAAGCTCTTATGAAATTGTTGAACGTAACGGAGGTAGTAGGATAGATGGCAAAAATGAAAGTACATGAACTTGCAAAAGAATTAGAGATACAAAGCAAAGACGTGATCGCCTTTTTGAAGGAAAAAGGAGTGGAAGTAAAAGCCGCACAGAGTTCCGTGGAAGAGGAATACGTAACGGTAGTAAAGGATCACTTTGGCAAAAAAGCAGAGAAAGCAGAGAAAACTGAGAAAACAGAGAAAACTGAGAAAACAGAGAAAACAGAGAAAGCCGAACCTGCAAAGGAACAACCGGTTGTAAAAGAAGAGAAAGTACAGACACCGGATGTAAAAGAAGCAGAACCTGTAAAAACAGCGGAGACAACCAAAAAGAAGAAAAACATTATCTTTGTAAGCAATCCGCAAAATTCCAAGATGCCGGGACAAAGACAGCAGGGCAATCAAAACAGAAGACCGGCACCTTCACAGAACGGTTCTTCACAGGCGGGAAGCGCTACACCCACAAAACCGATCCAGTTAGGACCCAATCAGATGATCAATAAGGCAACCGGTAAGGTTATGGAAAAACTTCCGCCAAGACAGGAAACAAAGGAAGAAGCACCGGCAAGGGAAGAAATGCAGTCTGCAAAATCACAGCAGAATGCTCCACGTTACTTAAATCGTGGCGGCATCAGCAACAATCCGCACCAGGCGGGAAGTGCTGACAATAATGACAGGGAACGTAACGACCGTGACCGTAACGATAGGGATCGTAATGGATTTAACAAAAAACAGCCGGGGGATAAACCATATGGGCAGAGACAAAACGGCGACAGAAGACAGGAAAACGGACGCAGCGATTTCAGAGGAAACAATAGTTTCCAGAATCGTGGCGGCTATCAGAACAGTAAAGGCGGCTACGCGGGTGGTGGCAATAATGCAGGCCCTAACCGCGGCGGTAACAATAATGAACGCGGTCAGGGAAGAAATGAAAGACCGGATAATCGATTCCAGAAAGGTGGATCGGGCAAAGGTTTCGTCGATGAAACGATCGCTCAGAAACCTGAAAGCAAACGTGAAGAACAGCGCCGTATCAACCAGAACAAGGATAAGCGTTCCAAGAAAGATGCCATCTACGAAGAAGACGGAGTAATGAAGGGCAAAAACAAAGCAGGACGTTTCATCAAACCGGAAAAGAAAGAAGAAGTCGTAGAAGAAATCAAAGTAATCACGCTTCCGGAAGTGGTTACTATCAAAGAACTGGCTGAAAAGATGAAGATGCAGCCGGCAGCAATCATCAAGAAACTCTTTTTACAGGGTCAGATTGTGACTGTGAATCAGGAGATTTCTTACGAAGAAGCAGAGAATATTGCTATCGAATACGAGATCATGTGTGAAAAAGAAGTAAAAGTCGACGTGATCGAAGAACTGTTAAAAGAAGAAGAAGAGAATACGGATGAAATGGTGGAAAGAGCACCGGTTATCTGTGTTATGGGTCACGTTGACCATGGTAAAACTTCCTTACTGGATGCTATCCGTAAGACCAATGTAACGGACAGGGAAGCAGGCGGTATCACACAGCACATTGGTGCTTACACGGTAACTGCCAACAATCGTCAGATCACTTTCCTTGATACACCGGGACATGAGGCATTTACCGCAATGCGTATGCGTGGTGCCAATGCAACGGATATTGCGATCTTAGTAGTTGCAGCGGATGATGGTGTTATGCCACAGACGATCGAAGCAATCAACCATGCAAAAGCGGCAGGCATTGAGATTATTGTTGCTGTAAACAAGATCGACAAGCCAAGCGCCAATATCGAACGTGTTAAACAGGAACTGACAGAGTACGAACTGATCTCCGAAGACTGGGGAGGAAGCACCATTTTTGCACCGGTTTCAGCCAAAACAGGAGAAGGTATCAAAGAATTACTGGATATGGTACTCTTAACAGCGGATATTTTAGAGTTAAAAGCCAATCCTAAGAGAAAGGCAAGAGGTCTTGTGATCGAAGCCGAACTGGATAAAGGACGCGGACCGGTTGCAACCGTACTGGTACAGAAGGGTACTCTGAAAGTCGGTGATTTTATTTCCGCAGGAGCATCCCATGGTAAAGTACGTGCCATGATTGACGATAAGGGCAGACGTGTAAAAGAAGCAGGACCTTCCACACCGGTAGAGATCTTAGGTCTTAATGATGTACCGAATGCGGGAGAAGTATTCCTTGCACATGAAAATGATAAAACGGCAAAATCCTTTGCTGACACCTTTATTGCAGAAAACAAGAATAAGAAACTCGAAGAAACCAAATCCAAGATGTCCCTGGATGATCTCTTTAGTCAGATTCAGGAAGGCAATCTGAAAGAACTGAACCTGATCGTGAAAGCAGACGTACAGGGTAGTGTGGAAGCGGTAAAACAGAGCCTGACCAAACTGTCCAACGAGGAAGTTGTTGTTAAATGCATTCATGGCGGTGTTGGTGCGATCAATGAATCCGATGTTACACTGGCAGCGGCTTCCAGCGCCATTATCATTGGTTTCAATGTGCGTGTGGATGCAACGGCAAAAGACACGGCGGAACGCGAAGGCGTGGATGTTCGTCTGTACAAGGTTATTTACCAGGCAATCGAAGATGTGGAAGCAGCCATGAAGGGTATGTTAGATCCGATCTTTGAAGAAAAAGTAATCGGTCATGCCGAAGTACGCCAGATCTTCAAAGCCTCTGCAATCGGTAATATTGCAGGTTCCTACGTACTGGATGGTGAATTTAAACGTGGATGCAAAGTCCGTATCACAAGAGAGGGCGAGCAGATCTACGAAGGCGAACTGGCATCCCTTAAGAGATTTAAGGATGATGTAAAAGAAGTAAAAGCAGGATTCGAATGTGGTCTTGTATTTGAAGGCTTTGATAGGATGCAGGAACTGGATATCGTAGAAGCCTATATTATGGTAGAAGTTCCCCGCTAAGCATGAGTCCGGCAGGAATGGAGAATATTTATGCGTAAAAATAGTATCAAAAACACCAGAATTAACGGTGAAGTTATGCGCGAACTGGCGGATATTATCCGGGGAGAGATCAAGGATCCAAGGATCAATCCCTTAACCAGTGTGGTTGCGGTAGAAGTGGCACCGGATTTAAAAAGTTGTAAAGCTTACATCAGTGTGCTCGGGGATGAAGAATCCGCAGCGGATACATTGAAGGGGTTAAACAGTGCGAAGGGATTTATCCGTAACCGTCTCGCAAAGACCATCAATCTTCGTAATACACCGGATATCACGTTTATTATGGATCAGTCCATTGCATACGGCGTCAATATGTCCAAAAAGATCGATGAAGTTACAAAGGACATCCGGGACGAAGAAGACTAAACCTTTTACAAAAGATGTTTTGTAAAAAGGAGGCAGTTATGAAAAAGATTTTAGAAGAAGTAAAAGAAGCAAAAACAATCGGCATCAGTGGGCATATCCGCCCCGATGGCGATTGTGTAGGTGCCTGCATGGGCATGTACCTGTATTTAAAAAAAGAGTTAAAAGATGCGCGTATCACGGTCTTTTTGGAAAAACCATCCGAAGTATTTGACTGCATTAGCGGTGTTGACACGATTAAAGAAGCGGATGAAAAGGATAGTACGGTATACGATGTTTTTATCGCGCTGGATTGTTCCAAGGATCGTTTGGGAAGCGCGGAACCATTATTTGACCGGGCCGTTAAAAAGATCAATATTGACCATCATATCAGCAATATGGGATGCGGGGATGTCAATTACATTCGTGCGGATGCCAGCTCCGCAAGTGAACTGGTTTACGAACTGTTAGAGGAAGAAAAACTGGATGAAGAGATTGCAAAGGCATTGTATATCGGAATCATCCATGACACGGGAGTGTTCCAGTATTCCAATACCTCTCCTTCAACATTACAGGCAGCATCTCGATTAATTACATTTGGATTTGATTTTCCAAAGATTATTGAATCCACTTTCTATGAGAAGACGTTTGTGCAGAATCAGATCATGGGAAGGGCATTGTTAGAGAGTATCCTGTTTATGGATGGCAAATGCATAGCGGCTGTTATTTCCAAGAAAATGATGGAGTTTTACGGAGTCGGAGGCAAAGATTTAGACGGAATTATCAATCAGCTTCGTAATACCAAGGGCGTGGACTGCGCAATATTCCTTTATGAACTGGATACGCTTACATATAAGGTGAGTTTGCGTTCGGCAGGAGAAGTGGATGTGGCAAAGATTGCACAGTTTTTTGGCGGCGGCGGTCATGTGCGTGCGGCAGGCTGCACCATGCAGGGAACGGCTTATGATGTGATCAATAATTTATCGGCGCAGATTGCGATCCAGTTAAACGGAGCATAGAAAACCGAGGGAAAAATGAACGGAATCATTAATGTATACAAAGAAAAAGGATTTACTTCCTTTGATGTGGTCGCAAAATTAAGAGGTATTTTGAAACAAAAAAAGATTGGTCATACGGGAACACTGGATCCGGACGCAGTGGGCGTGCTTCCGGTCTGTTTGGGAAGTGCAACCAGACTCTGTGATATGCTGACGGATAAAAAAAAGGAATATGTGGCAGAGTTTGTTCTCGGTAAGGAAACGGATACACAGGATATTACGGGAACGGTGCTGAAGGAACAAAAGGTAAATTGTACGCAGGAAGAGGTGATTTCTGCGGTACAATCCTTTGTGGGAGAGTTTGAGCAACTGCCACCCATGTATTCCGCGCTGAAAGTGGACGGAAAACGTCTGTATGAACTGGCCCGTCAGGGCAAGGAAGTGGAGCGTAAGAAACGCCTCGTCACCTTTTATGAAATTGAGATTCTGAATATGGAAATGCCCTATGTTACGATTCGTGTGTTGTGCTCTAAAGGAACATATATCCGGACACTTTGCCATGATATCGGACAGAAACTGGGGTGCGGTGCTGCCATGACAGCACTGGAGAGAACGCAGTCCGGGCAGTTTACAAAAGAACAGGCCTATACACTTTCGGAGATTGAACAGATCCGGGACCGGGGGGAACTGGATTTGATCATTATGCCGGTGGATACCGTATTTGCGGATCTTCCAAAACTGATTGTTAAGGATGAACTAAAAAAGAAAGTGTTAAATGGTAATTTAATTTCTGTAAACGAATGCAAAAAAGCCGGGATTACGGATTGTTTTTCGGACGGAAAAAAGATTCGCGTCTATAAAGATGATAATAACAGTTGTAATTTTATTGCAACCTACCAATATAGTAATGCCAAAAAGGGAATGGTTCCCGATAAGATGTTTTTGGGATAGGTTTCAGATCTTGCTATGATCTGATAAGAAAGGGTAAGACATTGGAAATTGTACAGGATATAGGGAAACTTCATATCGAAGGCAAGAGTGCTGTTGCCATCGGTAAATTCGATGGCATTCATATCGGACATCAGGCATTGCTTGCTAAAATACTGAAAAAAAAGAAGGAAGGCATGTCTGCCGTGATATTCACATTCACGCCGTCACCGGAAGAATTTTTCAAAGGTATGATGATTCCTTCCCTCGATACACAGGAAGAAAAAAGAAAACAGTTTGATGCCATGGGAGTGGATATTCTGATTGAGTATCCGTTAACGAAGGAGTCTGCCGCACTTTCACCGGAAGCGTTCATGCAGTCCATATTGTGGGATACGCTCCATGCCGGCTATGTGGTATCCGGCAGCGATCTTTCCTTTGGTGACAAGGGAAGAGGAAATGCCGCTATGCTTTCTTCTTTTGCAAAGGAACATTCTTTTGTATATGAAGAGATTGATAAGATCCGTATGAATGGAATTGAGGTTTCATCCACTTCCGCAAAGAATGCGCTGGAAGAAGGTAATGTGGAACTTGCCAATCGTATGCTCGGTCGCTCCTATACCATAAGAGGAGAAGTGGTGCATGGACGTGCACTCGGACGAACCGTGGATATGCCCACGATTAATGTGATGCCCCACCCACGGAAATTTTTACCGCGTAACGGGGTGTATGCAACCATGACGGGAGTGGATGGAGAATTCTATCCCGGTGTAACCAATATCGGATGCAAACCGACGGTTTCTAAAGAGGATACGGTTAGCGTGGAAACACATTTACTGGATTTTCATAAGGATATCTATGGGAAAAATGTCGTCACCTGGCTGCTTCATTATATCCGCCCGGAAGAATGCTTTGATAATCTGGAGAGTTTGGTAAAACAGGTAAAAAATGACGAGATGTCATGCCGGGCATATTTAGGGGAAATAAACCCAAATATTACCAACATCATGTAGTTGACATAATGGGACCTTTTGTCTATACTGGTTAATAGTGTAACATTTTTGTAACAAATAGGTAATGTTTTTGTATGATATTCCTACAAAAATGCAGACAGTTAACAGATTGGAAAAGGATTTACGGATGAAAAGAAAAGTGTTTGTCACAACAGCAGTGACAGTTTCTATGTTTTTAACCTGTGGTGCACCCGCGTATGCACAGGAAGGATCGATTACGGAAGTGCTTGCCAGTGTAGGTGTTGGTGAAGTATTGGAATTGGATAAAACGGAAGAAGAATATATCGAAGCAGTGGGACCGGTGGAATTGTATGGATATTCCAATATCGGTATTGCCAATGTGGACAACCACTTAAATGTCAGAGAAACACCGGATGAATCCGGCAAACTGGTTGGGAAGATGTCCAATAACGCAGCCTGCGAGATCTTAGGAACGGAAGGAGACTGGGTTCAGATCCGTTCCGGTAAGGTGGAAGGCTATTGCCATAAGGATTATCTGCTTTCCGGCATCCTTGCCAGAAAACGTGCAGAAGAGATCGTGGTTACGGTAGCCGAAGCAACTTCCGGCGGATTACGTGTCAGAACCGAACCGAATACGGATTCTGAGATCTTAACGACTATGGCAGAGGGCGAGAGCCTTGAAGTGGTGGAAGGTGAGAATAATGGCTGGATTAAGGTTATGCTCGATGATGAGATCGGCTATATCTCAGCGGATTATGCCGAGGTAAAGGAGAATCTCGACACAGCCGTTACCATGACGGAACTTTTATACGGAGAAGGCGTTTCCGACGTGCGTGTGGAATTATGCCAGTATGCAAAACAGTTTGTCGGCAATCCCTATGTATGGGGTGGCACCAGTCTGACAAAGGGTGCGGACTGCTCCGGCTTTACATTGAGTGTATTTAAAAAATACGGTATTTCCCTGCCGCATTATTCAGTTTCCCAGTCACAGATGGGAAGAAAGGTATCGTTAAGCGAGGCAAAAGCAGGTGACCTTGTCTTTTATTCCAACGGAAGCCGCGTAAATCATGTGGGAATTTATTTAGGCAACGGACAGGTCGTACATGCTTCCAGTCCAAGAACCGGTATTAAGATCTCCAATGTGGGCTATAGAACGATTCATAGTATCCGCAATATTATCGGGGACTAAAACAAATGAACTGCGTTGTAATTTGTTTGTCAAAAAATGCCAAAAAATCAAAACGGAATTTGAAATTTTAGTTTACAGAGTGAACACACCGTGGTATAATGTCACGGTATGAGTTTTGCTTATACTCAGGTTTTGGACACTCCGACCGGATCTTAGTATAAAGCGCAATAAAAAGAAAAGGAGAATATTAAGATGATCGCAAAAGACAAGAAAACTGCAATTATCAAAGAGTATGCATTAAAAGAAGGAGATACAGGTTCACCGGAAGTACAGATCGCTGTATTAACTGCAAGAATCAAAGAACTTACTGAGCATATGAAAGCCAATCCTAAGGATTTCCATTCAGGAAGAGGTTTGAACAAGTTAGTAGGTCAGAGACGTGGTTTACTTGCATACTTAAAGAAAACAGATATCGAAAGATATCGTGCACTTATCGCAAGACTTGGTCTGAGAAAGTAATCTTAAACAACGGAAGGCGGACTTTGATCCGCCTTTTTTTCAAAGTAAAGAAAGAATCATACCGAGACCACTCATAAGAGTATAAGACGGACTTATATTTTTATGAGTAGTTTCGGATATTTCGATACTTTGAAAAGAAAAATTTATTTGACCGGATGATGCCGGTTTCGATTGCCGAAAGGCGGAAGGAGAGTAATATGTATAAGACTTTTAGTATGGAACTTGCCGGACGTACATTAAGCGTTGATGTTGGACGAGTTGGTGCGCAGGCAAACGGATGTGCATTTATGCACTATGGAGAGACAACGGTTCTTTCTACCGCAACCGCTTCTGAGAAGCCAAGGGACGGAATTGACTTTTTCCCTCTCAGTGTAGAATATGAAGAAAAAATGTATGCAGTAGGTAAGATCCCGGGAGGATTTAACAAAAGAGAAGGAAAGGCCAGTGAGAATGCTATTTTAACAAGCCGTGTTATCGACAGACCGATGCGTCCTTTATTCCCGAAGGATTACCGCAATGACGTAACGTTAAACAACATGGTTATGTCCGTGGATCCTGAGTGCCGTCCTGAGATCGTTGCCATGTTAGGTGCTGCAATCGCCACTTCTATTTCAGACATTCCTTTTGATGGTCCGTGTGCGATGACACAGGTGGGACTGATCGATGGAGAACTGATCATCAACCCATCCCAGGAACAGTGGAAAAACGGTGATCTTTGCCTGACAGTTGCTTCTACAAGCGAAAAAGTGATCATGATTGAAGCCGGTGCCAATGAAGTGCCGGAAGCCAAAATGATCGAAGCCATCTACAAGGCTCATGATGTAAACCAGGAGATCATTAAGTTTATCAATTCCATCGTGGCAGAAGTTGGAAAAGAAAAACACGAATATACAAGTTGTGCGATTCCGGCAGAATTATTTGATGCAATCAAAGCAATTGTGACGCCGGAAGCAATGGAAGAAGCTGTATTTACCGATGTAAAACAGGTTCGTGAAGAAAATATCAGACAGATCAAAGAAAAATTAACAGAAGCATTTGCAGACAATGAAGAATGGCTTGCATTACTCGATGAAGCCGTTTATCAGTATCAGAAAAAGACAGTCCGCAAGATGATCTTAAAAGACCATAAGCGTCCGGACGGCCGTGCAATCGACCAGATCCGTAAATTATCCGCAGAAGTGGATATCATTCCTCGTGTACATGGTTCGGCTATGTTTACAAGAGGACAGACACAGATCTGCAACGTAACCACACTGGCACCTTTATCCGAGATGCAGAAGGTGGATGGACTCGATTCCAACGAAACCTGCAAGCGTTATATGCATCAGTACAACTTCCCGGCATATTCCGTAGGTGAAACCAAGGTAAGCCGTGGACCGGGACGTCGTGAGATCGGACATGGAGCATTGGCAGAAAGAGCATTGATCGCCGTTCTTCCTTCCGAAGAAGAATTCCCATATGCGATCCGTACGGTTTCTGAGACATTTGAATCCAATGGTTCTACATCCATGGCATCCACATGTTCTTCCTGTATGTCACTGATGGCAGCCGGTGTTCCGATCAAGAGAATGGTAGCCGGTATTTCCTGCGGTCTGGTAACAGGCGAAACCGATGATGATTTTGTATTACTTACCGATATTCAGGGATTGGAAGATTTCTTCGGCGATATGGACTTTAAGGTAACCGGTACAACCGAAGGTATCACAGCCATCCAGATGGATATTAAGATCCATGGTCTGACAAGAGAGATCGTAGAAGGCGCAATCGCAAGATGTCGGGAAGCAAGATTGTTCATCATGGACAACTGTATGAAACCGGCAATCAGCGCACCTCGTGAAAGCGTAGGCAAATATGCACCTAAGATCATTTCTCTTACCATTGATCCTGAAAAGATTGGTGATGTGGTTGGACAGAGAGGCAAGACGATCAACGAGATCATCGCTCGTACCGATGTTAAGATCGACATTACAGATGATGGAAAAGTATCTGTATGCGGCACGGACGAAGAGAAGATGGCACAGGCTGTTGACATGATCAAGACGATCGTAACCGACTTTGAAGAAGGCCAGATCTTTAAGGGAACGGTTGTAAGCATCAAAGAATTTGGTGCCTTCGTAGAATTTGCTCCCGGCAAAGAAGGAATGGTTCACATTTCCAAGATCTGTAAAGAGCGTATCAATCATGTAGAAGACGTACTTACACTTGGTGACAAAGTGACGGTTGTCTGCCTTGGCAAGGACAAGATGGGCAGAACAAGCTTCTCCATGAAGGATGTTGCACAGAAATAAAACATAGATAATTTATAAAAAATCCCCCTCGTGACTCATGTATTGATGCTACGAGGGGGATTTTTACTTTAGATTGCTTCATGGAACGTACGGCTGATAACGTCGCGCTGCTGTTCGGGTGTCAATTTGATGAAATTCACGGCGTAGCCGGATACGCGGATCGTCAGCTGCGGATACTTTTCAGGATGTGCTGCCGCATCTTCTAACATTTCCCGTTTAAGTACATTGACATTTAAGTGATGACCTCCTTTTTCTGCGTAACCATCCAATAAACTTACTAAATTGTTAACCTGTGCTGTGTTTGCATTTGTCATAATGTTATCCTCCTTTTTATTTAAAACAGTAATCATTACTATTATTGTAATTAGATAGTAGCATGTGATTTCTGTTTTGTAAAGTACTTTTTGGAAAGTGATTCTATTTTTTTGGGAAATTAATTGGCATAACTTTTGTCCGGATTCATATATTGAGTTAAAGGACAGGCAAAGAAGGGAGGCTGGAGAATGAAGATTGTAAAAGAAATCTTTCCGGGCAGGTTGCAGGGAAGGATGGAGAAGGCTTTGCAGGCAGTGGAAGGTGTACAGGAAATCCGCATACGTGTACATGCACCGATCCTGTTACGAACAGCGGATAAAGAATATTTTGTAACGGAAAACGGGCATGCAGTGGAAGAAGAGAAAGTCACTTCCTTTTTACAGGAAAGGGATCTGGAAGATATTGTGTATCATATCTGTCGTTCCTCCCTCTATGCTTATGAAGAAGAAATCAAAAGGGGATATCTTACGATCGAAGGAGGGTATCGGATCGGTGTGGCAGGACAGGCAGTTCTGGACAATACCGGGGTCTTAAAAACAATCAGGAATATCTCTTTTCTCAATATAAGAATGGCGCATGAGATAGTAGGAGCCTCTAAATCGGTATTAAAGAAACTCTATCAGGACGGAAAAATAAAAAATACACTTGTTATTTCACCGCCGGGATATGGAAAGACCACATTTTTACGGGACCTGGTGCGGGAGGTATCCAATGGTAATCCATATGGAAGCGGACAACACTGCTGCGTCATTGACGAACGATCTGAGATTGCGGGCAGTTTCCGTGGGGTGCCCCAATTGGATGTGGGATTGCGGACGGATGTTTTGGATGGGTGCCCAAAAGCGGTGGGTATGATGATGGGAATGCGTTCCATGGGACCGCAGATCATTGCAGTGGATGAGTTGGGAACGAGGGAAGATGTACAGGCACTTTTTTCGGTAATCAGAAGCGGATGTGGTCTGCTTGCAACGATCCATGGGGAAAGCATCACAGATCTTAGAACAAAGGGCTTTTTAGGAGAGGTGATTATGGAAAAGGTATTTGAACGATATGTGGTAATCGACAAAAGGCATGGATTGGCGGTATATGACGGAGAATTTAAAAAATGTTAAAAATATCAGGTGCAATTTTATGTCTGTTGGGATGTACAGGCTTTGGCACTCTTAAAATCATGGGGTGGAGAAGGGATGTGGAGCATCTGACACATTGGATTTTCCTTTTTCAAAAGATTACAAGCCATATTTTGTATCAGAAGGAAACCCTGGAAGAAAGCTGTTACCGGGTGGGACAAAAAGACCGGACATTTCCGGCGACCGTCCTGAAAAAAATAGGGTCGCGTGCACGGAAGGAAAGGGAAAATGAATTTGTACAGATCTGGAAAGAAGAAATGGACGCCTGGTGCAAAGAAAACCTGGGAAATAAAGAGATTACCAAACAACTGTTGTTGTTTCCGGAATACGTAAAGGAAGCGGATGAGCAGTTACAGACAAATTTTATGGTTCTTTATATGGAAGAACTGCAAAAAGAAAAGAGAGAAATGGAACAACGGATAAAGGAGAAACAAAAGCCGGTCATGGCAGTCAGTCTTGTGGCGGGGGCCATGATCTCCATATTACTAATATGAAAAGGAAGTGGAATATGAGCGTTGGATTGATCTTTAAGATAGCGGCAGTGGGGATTTTAGTTACCATACTGAATCAGATACTCAAATACAGCGGAAGAGAGGAACAGGCTTTTTTGGTCAGCCTGGCGGGACTGATTCTGGTACTGATGTGGGTGATTCCCAGTATCTATGAATTGTTTGAGACCGTACAGGATCTTTTTTTATTGTAAAAGGATACCATGATATAAAAGGAGGATACCATGATATTCCGTATTATTGTGATTGCATTGATGGGTGTGATACTTGCCATGTTTTTAAAAACGCAAAAGCCAGAATACAGTGTATTTATTTCCCTTTGTATTGCGATTCTGATTCTATTTTGTGTATTGGGGCTGTTTTTATCTGCAAAAGAACAGTTAAGTTCTCTTTCAACTATTTTTACACAGGACAATCAGTACTTTGGGCTGCTTTTTAAGATGATTGGTATTACATATCTGAGCGAATTTTGCAGCGGAATCTGTAAAGATGCCGGTTATCAGGCAATCGGTTCCCAGATTGAGATATTCGGGAAGCTGACGATCCTTTTAGCAGGGCTGCCGATTCTGATGACATTGATAGAAACGATACAGGGGTTTTCCGTATGAATTTTGAAGAAGTTTATCAACTGGTGGATCTGTCGCAGATGGAAGAAAAATTTGAATCGCTTTTTCCGGAATGGAACATTTCCTTTTCGACGCTGTTTCGGATGATTTTGGAAGGAAATGTACAGGATACTTTATATAAACAGGGAAAAGACCTGATACATACCGTTTTTTTACAGATGGATGCTTTTCGTTATGTATGTGTGACACTGCTTCTGATTGGGATAGTATCCACCCTGTTTATGAATTTCAGCAATATTTTCCCCAAACAACAGATTGCCGATTTCGGATTTCAGTTTACCTATCTGATTCTGGTGATTTTTCTGCTGAAAGTAAATGCGCAGGTTTTTGCCATTGCCAGAAACGGTATGATACAAATTACGGAATTTTTACAGGTATTTATACCATCTTATTTTCTTGCCGTGGGTCTGAGTGGTGGGAGTGCCACGGCGTTTGGCTTTTATCAGGTGTTTATGATTGCCATCTATTTTGTGGAAAGAATATTGATAGCTTTTGTGCTTCCCCTGATCGGGTGCTATATGATACTTTGCGTTATGAACGGCATATGGGAGGAGGAGAGACTGGGCTTATTCTTGGGTATGATCCGCAAGAGCATACAGACATTCCTAAAGGTGCTTTTAAGCATGGCGGTGGGAAGCGGCGTGTTCCAGACATTGATAACGCCTGTTATAGACACGGCAAAATTCAACACGATGAAAAAAACAATGGAGGCAATTCCGGGCATAGGAGATCTGGCGGACGGCTCCCTGCAGGTGGTTCTCAGTATGGGAATTCTGTTAAAGAACACGATGGGGATTTTGTTCATTATATTACTGCTTTTTGTGGCAGCCATTCCGGTTCTCAAAATACTATGCTTTTTATTTGCAATCAAGGGATGCGCCGGCATCATGGGATTATCGGCGGATAAAAGAATCATTGGCTGTACCAATTCCTTTGGAGATGGGGTAATGCTTCTGATGCAGACAATGATTACATCTGTTATGTTTTTCCTGATTCTGATTTTGATTGTTACATTTACTTCAAACAGGGGGGTTCTGTGATGCTTCATGAGTTTGTGGAATGGCTCAAACAATTGTCCATCTTTATGATTCTGTGCGAGAGTATACTCTCCTTTGCCCCCACACAGACCTACAGACGGTACATAAAGCCTTTTGTGGGAATGATTCTTTTATTCCGTATTGTTGTTTTTTTGATTGGTGCAGGGGAAGTGAATTGGGACGAACGTGTGGAGGAGGTATTAAACCGATATGAAAATTCGATCAGCAGTTACCTGGAGAAAGAGGCGATCGTGGAAGAAGATTTTGAAGAAGAAATATTAAATGAAGATATAATAAATGTAAGCGAAATCACAATTGACCGGATTCGGATAGGAGAGTCAGAATGAAAGAGAAATTACTGAAAAAAGAAAATATGATTGTGTTTGTTTTGCTGGGGATTCTTCTGCTTGTTATCGCAATTCCGCTGGAAGGGGATAAAAAGGAACGGGTGGAGGAAAAAGAAAAAAAGGAGGATGATAACGGGGAAGAAGAGATTAACAGGGAGGTTTTAGAGGATGATAATCTTGAGTACTGTTTACAACTTGAACAGAGAATTGAGGAACTTCTTTCCCAAATGGATGGAGTGGGAAAGGTGCATGCCATGGTCACGCTGGTTTCTTCCAAGGAACTGATTGTGGAAAAGGATGAACCGGTCAGTCGCAGTACGGTAACGGAAAGCGATGGTTCCGGTGGCACCAGAAGTACCAATGAAAGCAGTTATGAATATGAAACAATTTATAAAACCGACGGGGACGGCAATAAAATACCATACGTTATTAAAAAGATTGAACCACAGATACAGGGGATTACGGTGGTGGCACAAGGCGGTGGCAATGCACTGGTACAAAAAAATATTTCCGAGGTCTTAGAGGCATTATTTCATGTGGATGCACATAAGATTAAAGTAGTTAAGATGAAATAATATATAGGCAGGAGACAATAGCGGTGAAAAGAAATCAGATTATGATCACAGCACTGGCACTTATGATCGCAATCGCGGGATATCTGAATTTTGCGGGGGATCAGATGGAAAAGGAACTGGAAACGGCAAATAACGGAATAACGGGAGTATCGGATACGGATGAAGATATGACAGCACTTTTGGATCTTTCGGAGGAAGATATTGCATCCGACATTATCAGTCTGGATGCGGATGTGGAAGAAGCGGACAATTATCTGGAAGATACGCTGACGCTTACGGATACCATTTCCGACGTGCATGTGGATACGGCATCCGCAGCTTTAGAGGATGAGGATATCTACAACAGCGAGGATCCACTGGCGGATTCCACACCGGGAGAAGCTGTTTATACGAGCACACAGGCGGTATCCTCACTTGCCGGCGTAAAACTGATCAAAGAACAGACAAGGGCCAGGAACAAGGAAACCTTATTGGAAATTATTAACAGTACTTCTCTTTCAGAGTCCCAAAAACAGGACGCAGTAAATGGTATGATGGAACTCACAGAGATAGCAGAGAAGGAAATGGCAGCTGAGATCCTGTTAGAATCCAAGGGTTTTGATGGTGCGGTAGTCAGTGTAAACGGCGATATGGCAGACGTTGTTGTTTGCACGGATTCACTGGATGATGCCAAACTGGCACAGATTGAGGACATTGTTGTCAGAAAAACAGGTATTTTACCGGAGAATATTATCATTAGTTCCATGACAGAGTAAGGGTTTTATGGTATACTATTCCATTAGTGAGTTTAAAGATGAGTTTTGGAGGACACAAACGTGGGTCAGTATGCACAAGAGATCAATAAAAGAAGAACATTTGCCATTATCTCGCATCCGGATGCCGGTAAGACGACTTTGACAGAGAAGTTTCTCTTATACGGTGGCGCGATCAACTTAGCAGGAAGTGTAAAAGGAAAGGCAACTGCCAGACATGCGGTTTCTGACTGGATGGAGATAGAAAAAGAAAGAGGTATTTCCGTTACTTCTTCCGTATTGCAGTTTGAATATGATGATTATTGTATCAATATTCTGGATACACCGGGACACCAGGACTTTTCCGAGGATACCTACCGTACACTGATGGCGGCGGATTCTGCGGTCATGGTAATTGATGCATCCAAAGGTGTCGAGGCGCAGACACGTAAATTATTCAAAGTCTGCGGGATGCGTGGAATTCCGATTTTTACTTTCATCAACAAGATGGACAGAGAAGCCAACGATACGTTTGAACTTTTAGACGAGATCGAAAAGGAATTGGGAATTGCTACCTGTCCGGTAAACTGGCCGATTGGTTGCGGCAAGAATTTTAAAGGGGTATATGACAGACAGAAAAACTGTGTGATCACCTATTCGGATACGGAAAAAGGCACCAAAGAAGGTGTGAGCGAGACCATTATGTTAGATGACGAAGCCGGGCTGAGTGCACATATCGGAGAAGAGTATAAGAATACCTTATTGGATGAGATTGAACTTTTAGACGGTGCCAGCGCTGAGTTTGATTTGGAAAGCGTGCAGAGCGGCAAATTAACGCCCGTATTCTTTGGCTCCGCCCTTACCAATTTTGGTGTGGAGATTTTCCTGCAGTATTTTTTACAGATGACCACAACACCGCTTCCGCGTATGGCGGATATCGGTGTGATCGATCCTGTGGAAAATGATTTTTCAGCCTTTGTATTCAAGATTCAGGCAAATATGAACAAGGCTCACCGTGACAGGATTGCCTTTATGCGTATCTGTTCCGGTAAGTTTGATGCCAATATGGAAGTAAAGCATGTGCAGGGCGGCAAGATTATGCGATTATCCCAGCCCCAGCAGATCATGGCGAGTGAGCGTAAGATCTTAGACGAGGCGTACGCGGGAGATATTATCGGTGTATTCGATCCGGGTATTTTTTCCATCGGAGACACGATCTGTATGCCGAAGGCGCAGTTCCAGTACGAAGGGATTCCGACTTTTGCACCGGAACATTTTGCCCGTGTCAGACAGATGGATACCATGAAGCGTAAGCAGTTTGTCAAGGGGATCAACCAGATTGCGCAGGAAGGCGCGATTCAGATTTTCCAGGAATACAATACGGGTCTTGAAGAGATCATAGTAGGGGTAGTGGGCGTTTTACAGTTTGACGTCCTCAAATTCAGACTGGAAAATGAATACAATGTAGAGATTCGCTTAGAACCGCTTCCGTATGAGCACATCCGCTGGATCACTAGTACGGATACGGATTTGGATAAGATTACGGGTACATCCGACATGAAGAAAGTAAAGGATCTGAAGGGCAATCCGCTTCTTTTGTTTATCAATGCATGGAGCGTGGGTATGACACTGGATCGTAATAAAGGACTGGAACTTTCTGAATTCGGAACACAATAGTAGTACTCTATGTTCGGAGGATGGCATATGAAAAAAGGGATTCTGTTATTGGGAATGATCGTTTTTACCGTTGGTATCGTATTTTTTAGAGACATGGATGCGAATACCATTCTGATAAAACAGCAGATCCGTGGGGAAAGTCTGTCACACAATACAGAAAGCTTACAGAGAGAGGAAGAGACGACGGAAATGACATCGTCGGAAGAAGAGCCTCCTTTGGATGTGACGATTCAGGCACAGGAAGAACATGCCGGTAACATCACTTTTTTACAGTTGTCCATGGAAGAACAGAGAGTGTATACGGAGATTTTGTCCTCCCTTCTGGGCCTGGAAAAAGAAACCACCCTGTCCACAAAGGATAAGAATCAGATCGAAAAGGCTTTTGCCTGTGTGATGCTGGATCATCCGGAGATCTTTTATGTGGACGGCTACAAATATACGGAGTATTCCCGGGACGGAGCCGTGGACAGGATTATTTTTAAAGGTAATTATCTGTATACTATACATGAGATAGAAGCGCGTAAGGCACGGATAGAAGAAAAGGCGGATGCGATTCTTGTGAGTGTACCGGATACGGATGATGAGTATGAAAAAGTAAAATACATCTACGAGACCATCATACAAAATACGGAATACGATACCACCGCGGAGGATAATCAGAATATCTGCTCTGTTTTTCTAAATGGGGCAAGTGTCTGTCAGGGATATGCCAAATCCGTGCAGTATCTGCTTCGCCGGATGGGAATGAATGCCGGACTGGTGGTGGGAACGGTACGAAGTGGCGATGGACATGCATGGAATCTGGTACAGGTTAACGGAGCCTGGTATTATCTGGATGCAACATGGGGAGATGCATACTATCTCTTTGAACAGGAGGATACGGATATGCAGCCTAAGGCAGCAGCCATCAATTATGATTATTTCTGTGTAACCACAGAACAGATGGCAAAGACCCATGTGGCGGATATGCCGGTTGCTTTGCCGGAATGCACTTTAATGACGGATAATTACTATGTCAGGGAAGGGCTGTATTTTACGGAATATGACCAGACGCGGATACAGGAACTGTTTACGCAGGCAGTCAGGAACGAAAAAGAAACCGTGACCATCAAGTGTGCGGATGAGCAGGTGTATGAAAAAGTCTGTGAGGAACTTTTAGACAACCAGAAGGTCTTTACATTCATGAATACGCAGGAAGCGGTGGTCGCTTACACAAACAATAAAGAACAGGGCAGCATTACCTTTTGGTTGTAGAAATAAGAAGGTAAGTACTAGGCAAAATTATTTTGGAATGGTATAATCTAAAAGAATGCAATTCAAAATAAGACAAAAAGCATGGACAGTGCTGCAGATCATAGAAAGGTATGGTTATGGATATGGAAAAAGAAACCAGACGAAACACATATGTATTACCGGGCAAGGTAGAATTGGGATCCGTTCGCATCGCAGATGATGTTGTGGCTGTGATTGCCGGACTTGCGGCTACGGAAGTAGACGGGATTTCTGCTATGGCAGGTAATATTTCCAATGAATTAATGAGCAAAGTGGGCGTTAAGAACCTGGCAAAGGGAGTACGTGTGGAGATCCTTGGCAGGAATGTAAAGGTTGCCCTTTCCTTAATCATTGATTACGGAGTAAATATCCCGACCACATGCGGAAAAGTACAGGAGAAAGTAAAATCCACGATTGAGAATATGACGGGTCTTACCGTGACCAATGTCAATGTACGGATTGCCGGCGTGGATATGAACAATAATAGGTAAGGATGTCATAAGAAAAAAGATGAGCAGAAGAGAATTACGTGAACAGGTATTTAAACTGTTATTCCGTATTGAGTTTAATGATTTAGAAGAGATGAAGGAGCAGTGCGGTCTCTTTTTTGAGGATATAGACAATCCCATATCCGAGCAGGGAATGACGCAGATCAAAGAAAAATATGACCGCATTATGGATAGACTGCAAGAGATCGACAATCAGATCAACGAGCACGCCAAGGGCTGGACAACGGATCGTATGGCAAAGGTGGATCTGACGATTATCCGTCTCGGTGTATACGAGATCCTTTATGATGAGACGGTTCCTAATGGTGTAGCGATCAATGAGGCGGTCGAGCTTGCCAAAAAATTCGGGCAGGATTCGTCCTATAGTTTTGTGAATGGCATTTTGGCAAGATTTGTATCCTGATCCATTTCTTGCAGAAATGGATGTGGTGAAAAGAATGCAGAATGTTTATTCCGTAACACAGGTAAATACATACATAAAGAACATGTTTTCCCAGGATTATATGTTACGCTCCCTTTCTGTCAGTGGAGAAGTGAGCAATTGTAAATACCATTCATTCGGACATATTTATTTTACATTAAAGGATAAGCTTGGCACGATCTCCTGCGTTATGTTTGCAGGAAACAGGGCGGGCTTATCTTTTCCTTTAAAAGAAGGAATGCAGATCGTGGTAACGGGTAATATTGACGTCTACGAAAGGGACGGCAAATACCAGTTATACGCTAAAAAGATTACCCTGGATGGCATCGGGCAGTTATACGAGCGATACGAGGCACTCAAACAGGAACTGGAAGAGCGGGGAATGTTTGCCGAAGAATATAAACAACCCATTCCGCGATATATTCATACGCTTGGCGTTGTGACGGCATCTACGGGAGCAGCTGTCAGGGATATTATTACTATTGCAGGCAGACGCAATCCGTATGTACAGATTATCGTCTATCCGGCGGTGGTGCAGGGGGAATATGCCGTTCCCAGTATCGTAAAAGGCATCCGCACATTGGAACAGATGGGTGTGGATCTGATGATTGTAGGAAGGGGCGGAGGCTCCATAGAAGATCTCTGGGCATTTAATGAAGAAGCAGTGGCACAGGCGGTATTTGACTGTTCCGTTCCGGTTATTTCCGCAGTGGGGCATGAAACGGATACCACCATTATTGATTATGTTGCCGATCTGAGGGCACCGACACCATCGGCAGCAGCCGAACTGGCGGTGTGCGAGATTGCACAGTTGGATCAATTTCTTTTATCCGGTAAAGAACGCATGGATGAGGTTATGCAGCGCAAACTGGGGAATCTTCGTATGCTTTTATCCCATAAGAATTTGCAGTTAAAGCAGTTAAGTCCGGAAAGCCGGATTCAGTCGATGCGTTTTTCCACCATCCGTATGCAGGAGAGAATGCAGGCAAGAATGGAATCGATTCTGCAAAATTACCGCAAAGAACTGGCGATCCGCATTGAAAGGTTAAAAGGCGTATCCCCACTGGACAAATTAAATCAGGGATTTTCCTATGTGGAAACGCAGGACGGAAGGACCGTGAAGGATATCCGGGATGTCAAAGAGGGAGACCTTCTGACCGTACAGGTTAAAAACGGCAGGATTTTAGCCAGGACGGAAGAAGTCATTTCCCATCAATGGCAGTCATAGAAGGAATAATGGATAAAGAGGGCAGGGTTATGGCAAAAAAAGAAGAGCGTACACTCGAAGAAATGCTTCAGATATTGGATGAACAGATTGCAAAATTAGAATCGGATGATATTTCATTGGAAGAATCCTTTCACACATATGAAGAAGGCATGCGTCTTTTAAAAGAATGCAATGAAAAGATAGATCGTGTGGAAAAACAGGTATTAAAATTAAATGAAGACGGCAGTCTGACACAGATGTAAGAAAACGGTGGAGGTACGGACCATGTTTGAACAGATGAGAAAAGAAAAAATCGCCCATATTGAACAGGTGTTAGAGAAATATCTTCCAAAAGAAGAAGGGTATGCGGCAAGAGTAATGGAAGCCATGAATTACAGCGTACTTGCCGGAGGTAAGAGACTTCGTCCCATGTTCATGGAAGAAACTTACCGCATGTTTGGCGGAACAGAAGAAGTCATTGAACCGTTTATGGCAGCCCAGGAGATGATTCACACCTATTCCCTGGTGCATGACGATCTTCCCTGCATGGACAATGACGAATACCGCAGGGGAAGAAAGACCACACATGCCGTATATGGGGAAGGTATGGCAGTGCTTGCGGGGGATGCTTTGTTAAATTATGCATTTGAAACGGCATGTAAAGCCTTTCGTATGACGGAGGATACATCAAAAGTAGGAAAAGCCCTTACGGTATTATCCCAAAAAGCAGGAATCTATGGCATGATCGGCGGACAGACAGCCGATATTTTAGCAGAGGATATGGAGTCTTCTTCTGTTACGGAAGAACTTTTATTATACATACACGCCAATAAAACAGCGGCACTGATCCAGAGCAGTATGATGATCGGTGCGATACTGGCAGGTGCGGACACAAAACAGATTCACGATATTGAAAAAATAGGATATAATATAGGTATTGCTTTCCAGATTCAGGATGATATTTTAGATGTGGAAGGTACTTTTGAACAGCTTGGCAAGCCGATTGGCAGTGACAGCGAGAATCACAAAGTGACCTGTGTTACCCTGATGGGAATGGAAAAGGCAAAAGAAGAAGTAAACAGATTGTCACAGGAAGCCGTCACACTTTTACGGACACTGGGATATGAACATGACTTTTTAGAAAAACTTATCATAGATCTGATACACCGCAATAACTAGGAAAAGAGGGCATACCAATGCTTCTGGAACAGATTTGTAAAGAAAATGATATAAAAGAAATACCCAAAGAGGACTGGGATCCGTTAGCGGAAGAGATTCGACAGTTTTTAATCGAAAAGATCAGTGTAACGGGCGGACATTTAGGCTCCAATTTAGGAGCCGTGGAACTGACGATGGCACTGCATCTGTCACTCAATCTGCCGGAGGACAAGATTGTCTGGGATGTCGGACATCAGTCCTATACACACAAACTTCTGACCGGAAGAAGGGAAGGGTTTGAAAATCTCCGTAAATTCGGCGGTATGAGCGGTTTCCCCAAACGAAAAGAAAGCAACTGTGATGCCTTTGATACCGGGCACAGTTCGACCTCAATTTCCGCAGGTCTCGGACTGGTAAAAGCAAGGGATATCCGGGGCGAGTGCAATACCGTGGTTTCCGTGATCGGGGATGGCTCCCTGACCGGCGGCATGGCATACGAGGCTATGAATAATGCGGCACGTCTGGATACCAACTTTATTATAGTATTAAATGACAATAATATGTCCATTTCCGAAAATGTCGGTGGCGTCAGCAAATATTTAAACGGCATCCGGACAGCGGACAATTATCTGAATCTGCGCGATGGTATTTACCAGTCCCTGATTAAGAAGAAAAATGGAGATGCGGTTGTAGAAGCGGTCCGCAGAGTAAAGAACAGCTTTAAACAGCTGGTGGTACCGGGGATGTTTTTTGAAGACATGGGCATCACCTACTTAGGTCCTGTGGACGGACATGATATCCCGGCGATGATCCGGGTGTTCGGAGAAGCCAAAAAATGTAAAAAAGCCGTTTTGGTGCATGTGATCACACAAAAAGGCAAGGGATATAAGCCGGCAGAACGCCATCCGGCGCGTTTTCATGGGGCGGAGCCGTTTGATATCGAGACGGGTGTGCCCAAAAATAAAAAGACAAAAGCCAATTATACGGATGTCTTTTCCACCGTGATGGTCAAATTAGGACAACGCAATGACAATGTTGTTGCGATTACAGCCGCCATGCCGGATGGTACCGGTTTAAAGCGTTTCCGCAATGTCTATCCGGATCGTTTCTTTGATGTCGGGATTGCAGAACAGCATGCGGTTACATTTGCCGCAGGATTGGCAGCAGGAGGATTGATCCCGATCGTAGCGGTGTACTCTTCCTTTTTACAAAGAGCATACGACCAGGTACTTCATGATGTCTGCATTCAGAATCTTCCGGTGGTGTTTGCCATTGACAGAGCCGGGCTCGTAGGAAGTGACGGGGAGACGCATCAGGGCATTTTTGATTTGTCCTATCTTTCTTCCATACCCAATATGCATATTATGGCACCCAAAAACAAATGGGAACTTTCCGATATGATGAAATTTGCCGTTCGATTCGGAGCACCGATCGCCGTGCGTTATCCAAGGGGCGAGGCTTATGATGGTCTCCGTGAATATCGTCAGCCGATTGTATACGGAAAGAGTGAGTTGATTTACAAAGAAAATACCATTGCGCTGCTTGCTGTGGGCAGTATGGTAAAGACCGCCGTTGCGGTACGGGAGCGCCTGAAGGAAATGGGGTATTCTGTTTCGCTTGTCAATGCCCGCTTTGTGAAACCGATCGATACGCAGATGATTGATAATCTTGCCGAGGATCACACATTGCTTGTGACCATGGAAGAAAATGTTTTAAGCGGCGGTTTCGGGGAAAAAGTGCGTACCTACGCAGATGAACAGAAGAGGAATCTTGAGGTGTTATCCATTGCGGTTCCGGATGAATATGTGGAACATGGCAATGTAGAGCTTCTCCGCAAAGAGATCGGAATTGATGCGGACAGCATCACGGACAAGATCATAGAAAAAATAAAAATGCAAGGATAGAAATACGGAATGAAAGAACGTCTTGATGTACTCTTGGTAAATGGTGGTTTTGCACCTTCCAGGGAGAAAGCAAAAGTGATTATTATGTCCGGAAAAGTGTTTGTGAACGGACAACGCGAGGATAAGGCAGGCACTACTTTTGACCCGGAAAAGATTACGATAGAGGTAAAAGGCTCCACGCTTCGTTATGTCAGCCGTGGCGGTCTCAAATTAGAAAAAGCATTGCAGGAGTTTCCCCTTTCTTTGCAGGATAAGATCTGTATGGATATCGGAGCCTCCACGGGCGGATTTACGGACTGTATGCTGCAAAATGGCGCCGCAAAGGTGTATTCCGTAGATGTCGGCCATGGACAACTTGATTGGAAACTGCGCAATGATGAGCGCGTGGTATGCATGGAAAAAACGAATTTCCGTTATATGCAGCCGCAGGATATTGAGGATGTGCTGGATTTTGCATCGGTGGACGTCTCCTTTATTTCCCTGACCAAGATTCTTCTTCCGGCAAGAAAACTGCTTACGGATCAGGGGCAGATGGTGTGTCTGATCAAACCCCAGTTTGAAGCGGGAAGGGACAAGGTAGGCAAAAAAGGCGTGGTCCGTGATAAAAAAGTACATGAAGAAGTCATTTTAAAGATTGTTGTGTTTGCACAGATGGCAGGCTTTACGGTACCGGGGCTTACGTTTTCCCCCATCAAAGGACCGGAAGGCAATATCGAATATCTGATTCATTTACAAAAAAACAGCAAGATGGATGAAGAAGTGGACGCGTTGACGGAGCATGATGCGGAAATGCAGTTAAAAGAAGTGTTGGATAAAAAGGGAGTTTTACAGGCACCGGAAGAGGAAAAGATCCGCGATTTAGTGGAACGGGCCCATGGAAAACTGGATGAGGAATCATAGAAAATGAAGAATTTTCACATCATTACCAATGTAACGAAGGATAAGGATCTGGTAATTACACACAAATTACAGGATATTATAAAAGAAAAGGGCGGAAACAGTCAGATTACGGTTTTTGATATTAAAACCAACGGACGTTGTCTGACAGAAGAAACATTCTTAGCAGAAGCGGACTGTGCACTTGTGCTTGGAGGGGATGGCACTTTGTTAAGAGTGGCAAGGGAAGCTGCCAAGAAAAGAATCCCCGTATTGGGCATCAACTTAGGTACGCTTGGATTTTTGGCAGAGGTTGAGATTAATCGTATGGAGGATGCCATTAGTAAACTGATGGCGGGCGAATATACGACGGAAGAACGTATGATGCTTTCGGGCAGCGTATTTCACAAAGGCGTAACCAAGGGCTTTTCTTCCGCACTGAATGATATTACCATCAATCGTAGCGGTTCTTTGCAGATCATTCGGTTTTCGATTTATGTAAACCACAAATTCCTATGTAAAATGAAGGCGGACGGGATTATTTTATCCACGCCAACCGGTTCGACGGGCTACAATATGTCAGCCGGCGGTCCCATTGCATCACCGGATGCCAGACTGCTCATATTAACTCCCATCTGTGCGCACACGCTGAATGCCCGAAGCATTATCCTGCGCAGTGAAGATGTGGTGGAGATTGAGATTGACCATGGCAGGGACGACAGTGTGCTTACGGTGGAAGCTTCCTTTGATGCCAATGAGAAAACCATGATGGAAACGGGGGACAGCATCCGGATTACCAAATCCGAACAGACCACCACGATTGTCAAATTGGACGAAAGAAGTTTTATCGAAGCATTGCATAGAAAGATGAACTAGGAAAAGAGGAAGAAAACGGTGAAAAAGAAAAGACAGGACCGGATCCTTGCATTGATTCAGGAAGAAAACATTGAGACACAGGAAGAACTGGCGGAACGTTTAAGCGAAGAAGGATTCGTGGTAACACAGGCAACGGTTTCAAGGGATATCCGCGAGTTAAAACTGGGTAAGATCCCAAGCGGCAATGGCAGACAGCGTTACGCGGTTTTAAGTCATGACGATGCGCATCTTGCCGACAAATACATTCGTGTGCTCAGACATGGTTTTGTTTCCATGGACAATGCACAGAATATTCTGGTGATCAAGACCGTTTCCGGCATGGCAATGGCAGTGGCAGCCGCTGTTGATGCCATGAAACTAAAAGAGATTGTAGGAAGTATCGCAGGGGATGATACGATTATGGCTGCTGTCAGAAGCACCGAAGACACGAAGATCGTAATGGAAAAGATACGGGAGATTTTGTAATTATATGCTAGTTAGTTTACATGTAAAAGATTTGGCACTAATTGAAGAAAGTGAAGTGTTCTGGGAAAACGGACTCAATATTTTAACCGGTGAGACCGGAGCCGGTAAATCCGTGATCATAGGCTCCATCCGGCTTGCACTTGGTGCTGCCATGAGCAGTGTGATGGGAAGCAAGGGGGATAAGGACTGTATCCGCACGGGGGCACCCTATGCCCTTGTGGAACTTGTTTTTTTCTCCAAACGCAAAGAAGTCCTTGCCAAGATGGAAGAACTGGACATTCCCATGGAAGAGGATTCTATTTTTATACAACGTAAGATCATGCCAAACAGAAGTGTATGCAAGATAAACGGAGAAACGGTTACCGGTAAACAACTAAAAGAACTGGCTTCCCTTCTGATTGCGATTCATGGTCAGCATGACACACAGACGCTGTTAAATACCAAAAAGCATTCCCGGATTCTGGATGATTACGGAGCAGAGAGCATAGCGGAAGCAAAAGAAAAAGTAAAAGTATCCTGCAAAGAATACCTTTCGATCAAAAAAGAATACGAGCAGGCGGGCAATGACCGGAGCATGGAAGAAAGAGAACTTGCCCTGGCTGAATTTGAAGCAGAAGAGATCGCAAATGCAAGGCTTGTGGTGGGAGAAGATGAACAATTAGAAGAACAGTATCGTAGGATGAACAACAGCCGCAAGATTGCAGAGACCATGTCAAAGGTAGGGCAGGCTCTGGGAGGGGAAAATGAAAACGGAGCGGCAAATGCCATTTCCTTTGCTTTGCGCGAGTTAAAATCCGTCCTGTTTCTGGACAAAGAACTGGAGCCCATGGACGAACAACTGATGCAGGCGGAAGAAATTCTTTCCGGGCTTAACAGAGAAGTAAGTTCTTATTTGGATTCCCTTGATTTTTCACAGGAAGAATATATGACCGTGGAAGAACGACTGAATGTGTACCATCATTTACAGAATAAATACGGTCCTACCACGGAAGATGTGCTGGCATATATGGAAAAGCAGCAGAAAAAACTGGAGAAGTTTTCGGATTTTGACGGATACTTGTCCTCCCTTGCCCAAAAGATGGAGATTGCACAAGCAGAATATCATAAGTATGCAAAAGTGCTATCCTCGCTCCGAAAAGAAGCGGCGGTTTCTTTTAACCGGGAAATGAATGAGGCATTGTGCGAGTTGAATTTTGCCAATGTGGACTTTCTTGCCGAAGTAAAAAGTGATGATACGGTTTATAGTGAAGAGGGCTATGACGAAGTGGAGTTTATGATTTCCCTCAATCCGGGCGAACCGAGAAAACCGCTTAGTCTGGTGGCAAGCGGTGGTGAACTGAGCCGTATTATGCTGGCACTGAAGACGATTTTGGCGGATAAAGAAGAGATTGAGACTTTGATTTTTGACGAGATTGATTCCGGTATCAGTGGCAGAACCGCATGGAAAGTGTCCGAAAAAATGGCAGTTTTAGGAAGGGAACACCAGTTGCTTTGTATCACACATCTTCCGCAGATTGCCGCCATGGCGGATGCGCATTATGTGATTGAAAAAAATGTGGACAAAACGGCAGCCGTCACACAGATACGCAAATTGGAAGAAAAAGAAGAATTGGAAGAAATTGCCAGACTGCTGGGAAGTGATGCCATCACGGACACGGTGCTGGCCAATGCCATGGAACTGAAAAAAATGGCAAAAGATACAAAAAGTTACGAAATAAAATAAACAGAATTTCACATAATAGTAAGGATGTTCTTAATGCAAACTTCCCTTTTATAAAGGGAGATTTAAGCAAACGGGAACATCCTTTTTTAGGGTAAAGAAAAGAGGATATCTTATGTGGAATGCTGAAAATAAGAAAAAAAACAGACGTTACTTTTCTGTATATATAGTACTGTGTGCCATGGTTTTGGTTTTATTTATTTTTGCATGGTTATATTTTACGTGGAAAAAACTTCCCTCAGACATTCATATGAAACAGGGTGCCGTGGAAGAATTTGATTTTGCAATCCCCGCCATTGCAAGGATTTCCAAACAAAATCAACCAATCGGGGATGTGGACCTGTCCCGTCCTGTTACGCTCTATGCAACGGATCGGGATGCTTACCGGATGTCCGTGGAGTTATTTGGGTTCATTCATTTTAAGGAGACCTCCGTTACGGTAATTGATGATTTGCAACTTATGCCCGTGGGAAAACCGGTGGGTATTTATCTAAAGACAAGGGGGATTCTGGTTCTGCAAAGTGGGGAATTTGTCGGACAGGATGGTTTTGTAAAAGAGCCTTCTTCCCTTTTACAGGAAGGGGATTATATTCTTGCCTATAATGGCGAAACCATTGAGAAAAAAAGAGTGTTGATCGAAAAAATAGCACAGTGCAATGGCGAACCGGTTGTTCTTACAATCGAACGTAACGGAGAGGTGTTTGATCTGCAGGTAATACCTGAAAAAAATAAAGAGGGAGAATACAAACTTGGCATCTGGGTGCGGGACAATGCACAGGGAGTCGGTACCATGACCTATCTGACAAAGGATAATGAATTTGGGGCACTGGGACATGGAATCAATGATCTGGATACATCCACCTTGATGAATTTATCCTATGGGAATCTCTATGAGGCGGAGATCATTTCCATAAAAAAAGGCAGTGTTGGGGAACCGGGGGAAATGACGGGTTTTATTTCTTACGAAGAGGACGAATATCTCGGAGATATCAGTCAGAATACGAATCAGGGCATCTATGGTGTGGTTAACGATACTTTTGTAAATGAACTAAAGGAAAATGCATACCTGGACATTGGAATGCGGCAGGAAGTGACAACGGGTCCCATAAAGATCCTCTGTACGGTTATGGATGAGACGGCCTACTATGATGCAGAGATCACGGATATTTATAACCAGACCAATGCATCGAGTCGTGGTTTCCGCATTCATGTCACGGATGAAAGACTCCTTGACCGGACCGGCGGAATCGTACAGGGCATGAGCGGCAGTCCCATCATCCAGAACGGAAAACTCATTGGTGCGGTGACACATGTGCTGGTTCAGGATCCGACAAGAGGGTATGGGATATTTATTGAAACTATGCTCGAGCATTGAGCCATGCAGAAATAAAAAATAGCAGACAGCGTGAGTTTACTCACAGGCTGTGCTGCTATTTTTTATTTCTATACGGCGAAAGCCGTACATGAGCAAGCGGGTTTTTGCCCGGATTAATCTTCAATCAGTCGCAGACCGGCGGTGTCCGTAACGGGAAGGGAGAAAATAATGGATTTTGCCTTGGTATCGGGACCGGCTTTTTCCATAACGGATTTCATAATGGCATTCTTTTGCTCCGTTTTGGAAACGATGTAGATAACTTCCTTTTCGGCAGCAAGTGACATATGCATAAATTTTTCGGCGATTTCCATGCCCGTTCCTTTGGCGTGAAGAACGGTTCCGCCATAGGCACCGGCTTCTCTGGCAGCCTCCATGATCAGTTCCGTATGTCCCTGTTCTGCGATAATAACGATCAGTTCATGAGCGGTGTTTTTCAAGGTTGATTCCTCCTCTTTTTGATAATCCTCTTTTTCAATAAGAAACTGCAGTGCTTTTTTTCCACCAATGCTGCTAAGCGGTACGATAAAGGAAATTCCGCCGCCGGGCGCATCGATCTGAAGTTTCTTTTCTAACTGTTTCTTGATGTGGATCCAGGTTTCTTCTTCCAGAACGGAAAAGGCAACGGCTTTTTCCGGGGATTCCAGTCCCAGGTAATCGAGCACTTCGTTGGATACGGTGCCGTAACCAAGAAGGAGGAAAAAAACATGAAGATCATTTTCTAAAAACAGATTCATGTATCTATTTGCAATTTTTCGATCCACAATTGTGGTCATTAAATATAAATTTCCCATAGAATCCTCATTTCCTTACAAGTATTATAGTTCGATGATTTCCCAATCCGCATAGGAATCCAAAGTGGGGATATCCGTACGGATGCTGGCATCCTTGTGAAGTTTGTTTTCTTTGATCTTAAAGATTACACCCATCACCTGGATGGTAATAAGCGGTGTCATGGCTACCATGGACACGATACCAAAGGCATCCGTTATGATATTGCCGCCCAAGGCTTCGCAGGCTCCCATGGCAAAAGGGAGAAGGAAGGTAGCGGTCATAGGACCGGATGCAACTCCACCGGAGTCAAAGGCAATCGCCGTAAACAACTTGGGTACAAAGAAGGTCAGTACAAGAGCAATAAAGTAACCGGGAATCAAAAACCATAGAATGGAGATACCGGTTAACACACGTATCATGGCAAGCCCGACGGAAAGGGCAACACCGATGGATAAACTCGTTCCCATTGCTTTTGCGGAGATCGCACCGGAAGTCATTTCTTCAACCTGTTTGGTCAGAACGAATACGGCGGGCTCTGCCAAAACGATAAAATAACCGATGATCATACCGATCGGGACGATAATCCACGCGTAGGGAAGTGCTGCGATCGTCTGTCCCAGATAATTACCGGCGGGCATAAAACCAACATTTACACCGGTCAAAAATAAAACCAGTCCGATATATGTATAGATCAGTCCGATTACCACTTTGATAAAGGAACGTTTGTTAAGATCTCTTGAGATCACTTGGAAAATACCAAAGAAAAATACGATGGGAAGGATGGAAACTGCCATCTCTTTCATGTATTCCGGGAACCCAGAGGAGAATAACTGCCATAATTCCACTGTATCGTTGATGACCGGAATGGATTCGGATACCTGCTCGGCCGAATCGGGATGATAAATCATACCGAGAAGAAGAACTGCTAAAATCGGACCGATGGAGCAGAGGGATACGAGACCGAAACTATCGTTTTCAGCGTGCTTATCGCTTCGGATGGAGGCGATACCGATACCAAATGCCATAATGAACGGAACCGTCATGGGACCCGTCGTAACACCGCCGGAGTCAAATGCGATCGATATAAAGTCACCGGGAACCAGAAAGGCAAGCGGAAATACGATCAGATAAAAGATCACCAGCAGACGCGCAAGCGGGATTCCCAAAAGCATACGCATGACTGCAACGACAAGGAAAATTGCCACGCCAAGAGCTACGGCAAGAATCAGTATCAGATTGGGAATCGAAGGAACCTGTTGGGCAAGTACCTGAAGATCCGGCTCGGAAATCGTGATCACAAATCCCATGATAAAGGTGATGAGAACCACGATGATGAGTTTTCGGGATCTGGTAATGATGGAACCGACACGTTCTCCGATCGGGGTCATGGACAATTCCACTCCGACATTGAAAAATAACATCCCAATAATCAGAAGAATCGCACCGATTAAAAACGTCATCAGAATACTTGGCGGTATGGGTGCGATGGAAAAGCAAAGCAGCAGGACGATGATCAGAATCGGAATGACTGCTTTTAGGGTTTCAACTAATTTTTCCTGAAATTTAGAACGAAAAGAAAACAATTGATAAACTCCTTTCTTGTTATTGTGTCTTTTTTAGTGTAACATAAAACCAGCAAAGATTCTGTAAAAAAATTATAAAATCAGGGAGCAGATCCGTAATCTCTCCGAGCAGTTAAATAAAGTAATGGGTGAATAAAGGGAAAAAAGAAAATGATTAAAGTAGAACACGTGAGCAAAGAGTTTGTATCCGCTAAAAAGTATCCGGGATTAAAAGGCGCCGTAAAGGGACTTGTCTCCAGGGAAAAAGTAAGAAAAAGCGCAGTGGATGACATCTCTTTTCACATTAAAAAAGGAGAGATCGTAGGGTATATCGGCAGCAACGGAGCCGGTAAATCCACAACGATCAAGATGATGACGGGGATTTTAACACCGACTAAGGGCAAATGTCTGGTAAATAATGTGGATCCCTGCACGGAGCGTAAGAAAAATGCGCAGAATATTGGTGTTGTTTTCGGACAGAGAACACAACTTTGGTGGGATCTGCCGTTAAGCGAGTCCTTTACGATCTTAAAAGAGATCTACAACGTAAGTGATCAGGAGTATGAAGAAAGAATGGCATTTTTAAACCGGGTACTGGGACTTTCGGATTTCTTTTCCCAGCCCGTTCGGAATCTGTCATTAGGACAGCGTATGCGCGCGGATTTGGGAGCAGCCTTATTACACAATCCGCCCGTTTTGTATCTGGATGAACCAACCATTGGGCTGGATCTTGTGGTAAAAGACAATATTCGTGCCGCGATCAAAGAGATTAACGAAAAATATCAGACCACGGTCGTGCTGACGACACATGATATAGAAGATATTGAAGAGTTGTGCAGCCGGATTCTGATCATAGACAAGGGAAAACTGATTTATGACGGTTCGCTAGAGGATTTAAAAGAAAAATACGGCACCATGCGTAAAGTGGTGATGGAAGTGGCGGATGTAAAAAATGCCCGGAAGATCCGTTTAGAAGATCTGCTTTCCGTTTCGGCAAAAGATTATGCGATTGTTACAGACCCGGATACGAACAGCATCACGGTTACTTTTGATAAAAATAAGATGCAGGTATCCGATGTGATTGAACAGATGATGAAACATGCGCAGGTAAAGGATATTAAGATACAGGAAACCGAACTGGCAGAGATTGTTAAAGCCATTTATAACCATACGGCAGAATTAACCACGGGAGGATTAGAATGAAAAAGAAATGGAAAGTATATCTGCCGTTTTTGGAAAACCAGTTTAAGAAAAATCTGGCATACAAGGGCAGTTTTTATCTGTTTATCATATGCAGTATCTTTGAACCATTCATTTCCTATTATCTGTGGATGGCGATTTACGGAAGTTCCAAAACCGGCGTGCTCGGCGGGCTGACACAGGCACAGATGGTGGTGTATGTGTTTATGACCTATATCACTTCCGAACTGGTTATGATCGGCATTTCCGGAGAAATATCGGACGGTGTGACGGATGGATCGGTCGTGATGACGCTGATCAAGCCCATTGACTATCGTATGAGCCTTATTTTTAAAGCCATGGGTGAGATGTCCTACCGTTTTTTGGCACCCGTTATTTTTGTCTGGATCGGTCTGGAGATCTACAAAGCAAGTGTGCTGGGTATGGGACTTACTCCGCTAAAGGATATTCTTTTATATATGCTCAGTCTATGCATGAGTTTTTTTGTCTATGTGCTGTTTGATTATTGCTTTGGTATGGTTGCATTTGTGACAACCTATATGTTTGGTATGAACATGGCAAAAGATGCCATTCTGCGTTTTTTGAGCGGACAGCTCATTCCCATCAGTTTCTTTCCCGAAGCTTTGCAGAAAGTATTTGATTTTCTGCCGTTTCCGTCCATGGTGTATACGCCGGTTATGATCTATCTTGGCAAATACAGTGGTACGGAACTGGCTTTTGTACTGGGAAGACAAGTATTCTGGGTCATTTTTTTGTATCTTCTGGGATCGTATTTGTGGGGAAAAATCACGAAGAGATTAATAGTTTTAGGAGGATAGCGCAAAAAGAAGTACTAATTGCTCACAGCAAGGGCTGTTTCGCAAAGTGCTTCTAAGTTTTGCACTGAAAAAGCATAAATGCTTTTTCCTGTTTAGTTAGGTCGCCTGTGGCGACATGGAGGATTATTGTATGTATACAGTAAAACGATATGGGCGTTTATACCGAGTGTTTGTGGTACAGTTTCTAAAATCCATTATGCAGTCCAAAGCGGATTTCTGGATTGGATTATGCGGTTTTTTTCTGTCACAGATCACGGGCATTGCCTTTTTATATCTGGTATTTGAACAGATTCCGGTTTTGGCAGACTGGAGTCTTGAGCAGTTGATCTTTATCTATGGATTTGCACAGATTCCGAGAGGAATTGACCACCTTTTTACGGACAATATCTGGATGATTGCATGGCGGTATGTAGTAAACGGCAAATTTGATCAGTATATGCTGCGTCCCATGAATCTGTTTTTACAGGTGATTTTTGAAAAATTACAACCGGATGCACTGGGAGAGTTGCTTGTGGGAATTATTCTGATCATCTTTTCTATGACAAAAGGAATCGTGATCGTGGATGGCATACACATTCTGCTTTTTATTGTATCCATTTTTGCGGGAGCCATTATTTATACGGCAATAAAACTTCTTTTTGCATCCTTTTCCTTCTGGATCAAAGTCAGCGGTCCGGTCTTATACACCGCATACCTGCTTTCGGATTTTGCCAAATATCCTTCCGAAATCTATGAAAAAGGAGTTCGATTTGTGATTACCTGGGTGATTCCTTTTGCTTTTGTGGCGTACCTTCCGGCAGTATATTTCTTAAAACCGGAGACCGGTGCACTTGCTACCATTGGGGTGGAATGTCTTTTGGCGGTATTGTTTTTTGGCGTTGCCTACATCGTGTTTACGATTGGTACGAGGGCATACGAAAGCGCGGGGAACTAACATTCTCCGCGCTTTCGTATGCAATAGGAAATTTCTTTGAAATTACCTATTGCACAAAAAACACTCCGTGA
>CAYLSH010000006.1:0-18934 GCA_964386235.1 uncultured Lachnospiraceae bacterium
TTTTTACCACTGAGTTTCACTTTGTTTTTCATAGGGATCCCCCTTTCTGCCTCTACGTATTATCTACCTTTATTTTAATCCTCGTCAAAGAGTAAGTCCACTGATTTTCCGTCTTTTCCCGCATAACTGCGTGAAAAAATCTTGCGAACCGCATGCATGTATTCTTCCGGTCTTGTTAACGACGGACTAAAATGTGTCAGCCAGAGTTCTTTCACATCCGCTTTCTTTGCCAGTTGTGCCGCTTCATAAAATGTCATATGCTTATGCTCCACGGCTTTTTGTGCCTTGTCAGGTTCCCCATACATGCCTTCACAGATAAAAAGGTCGGAGCCTGCCGCATGCTCGGCAATACTGTCCACGGGTCTTGTATCCGTACAATAGGTGACTTTTAAGCCTCTTCTGGCGGCGCCCAAAACCATGTCCGGTGTCAGGATCCCCTGCTCTGTTTGTATGATCTCACCCTTTTGCAAACGGCTCCAGTAACGCTGCTCAATCCCGTTTGCTTTTGCTTTTTCCACATCAAAACGGCCTGCGCGGTTTACCTGAATGGAGTAGCCGTAGCAGGTTACATTATGCTGCACCTTAAATGCCTCTATCGTAAATCCGTCAAAAGTAAAAGTTTCCTCTTTTCCCTCAATCTCCCGGCATTCAATCTCAAACGGCAGTTCCGGTGCAATGACACGAAGTGCATTTACCACACGGGTAAGTCCCTTCGGTCCGATCAATAAAAGCGGTTCCGTGCGTTCTGCATTGCCCATGGTTAAAAGCATTCCCGGAAGTCCGCTGATATGATCCGCATGAAAATGCGTAAAGCAGATAATATCGATGGGTTTTGGACTCCAGCCTTTTTCCTTCATGGCAATCTGTGTTCCTTCTCCGCAATCGATCAGAATGCTTTTTCCGTTGTAACGTGCCATCATGGCCGTCAGCCAGCGATAAGGAAGGGGCATCATACCGCCCGTTCCCAGTAAACATATATCTAACATGTGTTACCCTTTCCAAATCCTTTAAATCATTTCCGTATTTTCCGATTCGGTAACCGGAATCCGAAATCCGCCAATCCACGCATCATAGCAGTCCTCACACAGATCAAACCGATGGCGCATTCCGTCCTTTTTACTAAAATATCCCCAGGAATGGTCTGCCTCAAAGCAGCCCTCCTGTATAATTCCCTGTTTTAGTGCAATTTGTTTTGCACATGCGTTGCATGTTACCCGGATCAGTTGCTTCTGTTCATTGTACTCTCGCATATTCTCTCTCCATTTTCCTGTATATTCACACATCATTATACAAAAACTATTCTCTTATGGTTATGGGAATATTTCCAAAAACAGTTTATCTTTTCCACATGATCAGCGCGTCCTCCACCGGCTTTTCATAGAAGTTTTTTCGGATACCCTCTGTTACAAATCCGAGTTCTTCATATAAAAAAACAGCGTCCGTGTTATTTTTTCTGACTTCCAGTGTGTATGCCGTAATTCCAAAACGCTCTTTTCCTTCTTCTATAAGCTTAGTCAGCATACATTTGGCAATCCCTCGTCTGCGATACTGCGGACGGACCACCACGTTGGAGATATCACCCTCTCCCACGATATGACGCAGTCCGCAGGATGCGGCAATCACGCCATCTTCTTCTGCCACCAGATACAAAGCGTCCGGATTAACAAGCATAGCTAAAAAGTCTGCTTCCTTCCATGGCATGGAAAATGCCATTTCTTCCAGTTCACATACCTGCGCAATGTCTTCCCTTGTGAGGGGTCTGATCGTTAACATCCGTGCTCCATTCTCTCCCTTTCTGCCTGGGATAAACGCAGATACTCCGGTGCATGTTCCTTTGCACTTTCAAATACACCCTGTTTTAACAGCTGCATGCCCAAAAGTCCGATCACTGCCGCTCTTTGCCTGTTGCAGGTGTTCGGTGCAAATGTATAAGGAACGGTCACTTTTTCTTTTATGGTTTCCCGAAAAACCGGCACACCATCGCCTAAAAAGATCACTTCCCTGCCTAATTGATTCACATTCTCTAAGATCTCCATCAGATCCACCGCACATTGTTTGCGGATACAATGCAGTACATAGGTATCTTCCTGCTTTTCATATTCGTACAATCCGGTATAGGTCTGGTTGCGACGTGCATCCATCAGCGGACAGATCAGTTTGTCCGTCCCATACAGATTGCCCGCCAGACCATCCACCGTCGGAACCGGAATAACCGGCTTATTAAGTGCCTGTGCCAGTCCTTTTACCGTTGCACTCCCGATCCTCAGTCCTGTAAAAGAACCTGGACCTGCTGCCAGCGCAATGCCGTCCACGGTTGATAAGTCCTGTTCCGTCATTTTCACGATCTCATCCAGCATCGGAAGCAGCGTCTGGGAATGTGTCTTTTTATAATTCACGGTATACTCCGCGATCGTAATCTCATCTTCTACCACCGCAACGGATGCGGTCAGGGAAGAACTGTCCACTGCGAGTATCTTCATCTCTCATCCTCATTTCTGTTTTTGTAAGCGATTTCTGTCTTAATAACCGATGTGACAGCCCCTGTCCACGGTAATCTCCCGGTAGGAAAATCCTTTTTCTAAATTCTTTTTGATCGTGATCTGAATCCGGTCGCTTGGTATCAGTTCCTCGATCAGGTTTGCCCATTCCACAAAGGAAATGCCTTCGCCGTAAAAATAATCTTCGTAACCGATCTCATCCATTTCCTCCACATCACCGATGCGGTAAACATCAAAATGATAAAACGGCATCCTGCCTTCTTCGTATACCTGAACAATGGTAAATGTCGGGGAGGATATGGGTTCCGTAATCCCCAGTCCTTTGGCAACCCCCTGCGTAAATACGGTCTTGCCCACGCCAAGATCACCGATTAAGGTATACACCTCACCCGGTTTTGCGGTTTTGCCGATTTCTTCCCCCAGTGCGAATGTCTCTTCTTCGCTAAATGTTTCAAAACGCTCCATACTTATCCTCTCATCACTGCCTGATCTTTACTTTGTCCGGCGGCACATGCGCCGCAATCATCTGAATCACTTCGTCCTTTTTGGTGCCCAGTTCCCGTTTGGGAAAGATCCATGCATTGACTTTGGAAGTATATAATAAAAGGCTTCTGTTGGTGGAAGTGGCTTTCATCACGACCGCCCAGGGCTGTTCCATCACAGCACTTCCCTGTGTGATCGTAATGCCGCCCTCCGTCAGTTCATAATGAAACGGTTCCTTAAAAGCCTCTCCCGCCGCCTGTTTTCTTGCCCGTAAAAATAAGGAGCAGGGAATATAAAGAAGGATCACAATTCCCGCTACCAGATAGTAAATCATACCGGTATAAAACCAAAGTACGATCAAAAGAGCACCCACTATCCCGCCAAAGATTCCGGAGAATCCCGAATACGTGTGTGCAAGCATATAATCATACAAATCCGCTGCCGTTATCTTAATATCAAATTCTACTTTCATGGTAGTCCCCATTTTCTATCGTTTTCCGTGTCGCTTTCCTGCGACATCATCAGAAAATCATTATATACCAAAAACCATTTTTTCTGCAACAGGCTGTTAAAAAGAGTTTCGCTTGCGAAACTCTAGCGCCGCTTTTGCGTCGCTTTTAGCGACATTCTACCTATGCAAAAGCGTGCGCATCCTCACGGAGTGTTTTTAAGATCCTGTTTTACAAACTCCGGCTCCTGCCCTTTTAAGAAACAAATATTGGTCGAATAGCCGTAATCCGTATAGGGAATGCTGTCTTCTTTAAAGAAAACCTCAATACTGTAAGAACCTTCTCCCGGACTTTCGCAATACCAGCCATCCCATTCCGTTTCTCCTAAGTAGGTTGCATTTACGATTTTTTCAATTTCTTCCTTTTCCTTGTAAGAAACCGTCACGGTGGTGATGGGTACTGCCATTTCCTGATAGGAAGAAACATATCCATAGGTATCCGGATAAGCATAATCGTATACATCCCCTACATAAACATCTTCATATGTCATGTCACCATCTTCTGTGTCAATGTATTGTGTGATCACGATTTTTTCCACATCTTCCGGATCCAGATATTGTTTTGTCTCAAATCCGTTCTCTTCCAGATAACGGATGCAGTTAGTATAGGATGGGAATACCTGAAAATTCAGTTGCCGGCTATAGGAAACCTTCGTATCCACATAGAGGGAAAAAACGCCAATGGCTAACTCATTGCTTCTTGCCTCATAATTATGACCAAGCAGATCCATGCGATACAGTTCCAGCAGTTCCCTTGCCTGTTTTCTGGTAAGTTTCTGACTGTAAAGGGAATTGCCCCAGGACGCATCCACTTTCCATTCATTGCCATCCAGCACTTTCTTCAGTTCTTCGGACATCGCCGGTTCATTTGCACGGATAAATTCCTCAGAATCCTCAATCTGTTTTAAATAAGAAGCACTCTCTTTTTCCCTGACAGCAACCGGAATCTGACGAGCGATTACTTTTCCGTTTTTCCGGTAAAAATAAAACTCCGCATAATAGCACTCATAATCACTCTTCTGATTGCCTTCCCGCAATGCTTTCTGCAATTCTATGGAATGCTCTGCCAGATCTCTGACTGCCTTTGCCGTTTCATCGTGCAGACGCATTTTTTCAAATACGTATTGTTCCTTACTTTTCAGGTTCATATTCTCATCCAGAAAACGTCTTCCATAAAGATCATTGGTAGGCGTGATCAGAATTGCATAATCCATATTATCCTCTGCCGGCAAACGAGTATCATACCCGGTCAGATCATAGCGGAAGATCAGGGCAATTACGAGGGCAATCCCTGCCGAAAGCAGAATCTGTGTCTTTTTGTGGAAGATCGCTTTGATATCCGCTTCATAAATAACCTGAATCAGGCAGGAGACAATTACTAACACCAACATTCCGATAAAAACAGGAAATCCCGGATTCCCTCTTTTTTCAATTGGACTGTATTCCACGATACTGCAGGTGAGAATGCCTGCTGCCATTGCCACGGGAACACTGATGCCAACCCGGATTATGGGCTGTGTCACTCCAAAGACCATGGCGCTGCCTGACTTCTCTGCCGGACGACGTTTGTAACACACATAGGAAAGTGCCAGTAATGCCCCCGCAAAACAAAGGAGAACAAACATTGTAAATGCAGCACTCCACTTTCCCTGCGCATAATAATTCAGATATGTGACCGGTGAAAGAAGCGGGACAAGTCCACTGTTTATTATGTCCTGACAATAGAACTGATAAAACCTGGAGCAAAAGGCTACCAACACGGCTCTTACACCGATTTCATACAGCAAAAACACCAAAATCCCCATACAGGTCACGATCAGTTTGCCCGTCAGCATCAGTGCTAAAATCGCCAGATGATACATGGAAAGATAGAGGCAGAATGCAATGGCAAAAAACAGGCATACTTTTCCAAAAAGTGCCACATCCAGAATACTATTTGCCGCAAAAATAACCAGATTGATAAACGTTCCCACAAGATACGGAACCATCCATGCCAGAATGCCGTTTAACCAGATGGTAAAAAAGCGGCTTTTGCTTTCCACCGGTTTGCTGTGGTAAAAGTCAATCTTGCTGCGGTCATAAAGGTAGGAAAATCCCTGTAAACCACTGGCAATGGCAAAGAGGCTGATAATCGTCAAAAGCAGTCCGTCCGATCCACTATATAAACTGCCTGCCAATTCATACATGCTTTTACTGATCCTCTCTGTTTCCACCGTCATGGCTCTCTGCGAAATGACGCTAAACTGCATTGCCGTAAATGTAGGCACCGCCACGACAAAAGTAAGTAAAGATACAACCAAAAGCCATATCCTTCTTTTTGCATTTTCTAATATCCTAGCCAAGAATAAGTTTTTTGATGTCATAGCCGACTACCTCCGTTTCGCTGATAAAGATCTCTTCCAAAGAAAGTGGCAGAGTCTCAAAGAAAATCGTGTCCACTGCATGAAATGCCGTAAGAACCTCTTCCCTGCTGCCTCTGACCGTTAACGTATAGAGATTACCACGTACTTCCTGTTTCATGATCTGCAAAGCATCCAAAGCCTTTTGCTTTTGTTCTTCTCCTGCAAATACACACTGTACCTTCTGAATGTTGCACTTCATATCCTCTAAATCCTTGGACAAAAGAACACCACCCTTGTGTAAAAGTCCAACATGATCGCAGATATCTTCCAGTTCACGCAGATTGTGGGACGCAATGACCGGTGTCAGTCCTCTCTTTTCCATTTCACTTGCAAATATACTCTTCATTCCCTGGCGCATTACCGGATCGAGTCCGTCAAATGCTTCGTCGCAAAACAGATACTTTGCTTTGCTGCACACACCGCATAAAAGGGCAAGCTGCTTTTTCATTCCTTTTGAAAAAGTACTGATCTTACGTCTTTTTTCCAGTCCAAAATTCGTAAGCATCTGATAATATTGCTCGGTATCAAAGTTTTCATAGATCGTGGAAAAGTATTTCTGCATATCTTCTGCATTGGAATTGGCAAAAAAATACGGTTCATCCGCAATAAAGAAAATATCTTTTTTCACTTCCGCGTTGTCATACACCGGTCTGTCATCGATCAGAATATGTCCCTCATCCGGTTTCATCACGCCACAGACCATTCTCAGCAGGGTGCTTTTTCCGGCTCCATTGGTTCCGATCAGACCAAAGACCGTATTCTCCCGGATCTGTACACTGACATGATCCACTGCTTTGTGTTCTCCAAAACTCTTGGATACTCCATTTATCTCAATCATAAGTCCCTCCAATCTCCTATCAGGCTGATAAATTCTTCCTTGTCCATACCAATGGATGCCGCCAGTCCTGCAATCTCTGAAAGTTGTGTGCGGATCTCCTCTTTATAGGCTAAAAGAAGCGGGGTTCTATCGGCTACAAAATTGCCCCGTCCCTTTACGGTATAGATATATCCCTGTTCTTCCAGTGCGCTATATGCACGCTGTATCGTATTGGGATTAATGGACAGTTCCATTGCCAGTGACCGTACAGAAGGCATCTTGTCATTCTGCGTCAGAACACCTTTTAAAATCAGCAGTTTAAATTTCTCTACGACCTGTTCATAAATGGGTCTGCTGTCCCTATAATCAATGATGATCATATGCTCTCCTTTCATAAACTAATAAAACAGATACTTGCGAAAGTCGCTTCGTGTTATCTAGGTGTACTAGGAGTATTAGTACACTTATGTTATATCACAAGTAAAAAAAAGAATCAAGGGAAAATGTAACAGGAAATTCCAAAGAAATTCCGATTACAAAAAGGTACCCCTGTAAAATGTAAAAACAGGAGTACCTCTCTTTTTGCATAAACGCCCAAACAAAGCGGGACGCTGATTCGCTTTTATTTTTTTATTTTCATAGTCAGTCCGATTCGTTTTTTGGCTACATCCACACTAAGAACCTGAACATCCACGATATCCCCGACACTGACTGCCTCCAGTGGATGTTTGATATAACGATCCGTAATCTCTGAAATGTGAACCAGACCATCCTGGTGGACACCGATATCGACAAACGCACCAAAGTCAATAACGTTTCGCACCGTGCCCTTTAAGACCATTCCGGGTTTTAAATCCTTCATATCCAATACATCGCTGCGAAGGATTGGTCTTGGCATATCCTCTCTCGGATCTCTTGCCGGTTTTTCCAGTTCTTTTAAGATATCAAGCAGAGTAATCTCACCGATTCCCAATTCTTCTGCAGTCTTTTTCGTATCCTTTACCTTCATAAGAAGGGAAACCTGGCTACCTGCTGTTTTTTCCTGCACGGAAACATCCGACGTTTCTTCTGCCACAACACCTGTTGTCCCTAATGCCTCTGCCAACGCTTTTCCCATGGCAGTGGACGTATTTCTGACTACCATCTTCTTTGCCGGCTTTTTCTTAGGTGCCGGTTGTTTTGCACTTGTCTTTGCCGCTGTGGCTGCTTTTTTCTGCAGTTCTTTTACGTCTTCCATCGTCATGCCCAGTTTATCCAGCAATTTCATGGTAGCTTCATAGGACTCCGGATGAACACTGGTTGCATCTAAGGGGTTGGTTCCATCTGAAATACGAAGGAATCCGGCACACTGTTCATATGCTTTCGGTCCTAATTTGTCGACTTTTAATAAGTCCGCTCTGGTAATAAAACGACCGTTCTTTTCACGATATGCCACGATATTTTTGGCAATCGTCTTGGAAATGCCGGAAATATATTCCAGTAAAGAGGCGGACGCTGTATTTAAATCCACACCGACCTTATTTACACTATCTTCGACCACTCCGGTCAATGATTCGCCCAGTTTCTTCTGGTTCATATCATGCTGATACTGACCGACTCCGATGGACTTTGGATCGATCTTCACCAGTTCTGCTAACGGATCCTGCAACCTTCTGGCAATGGATGCCGCACTTCTCTGTCCCACGTCAAAATTAGGGAACTCTTCCGTTGCCAGTTTGCTTGCGGAATAAACAGAAGCACCTGCTTCATTTACAATCACATACTGAACCGGTGTATCCAGTTCTTTGATCAGTTCCACAATCACCTGTTCCGATTCACGGGATGCCGTTCCGTTTCCGACGGAAATAAGTGACACATTGTATTTTTTTATCAGTTTCCTGAGTTCTGCTTTGGCTTCTTCCACCTTATTTTGCGGTGCTGTCGGATAAATGACTTTCGTGTCAAGTACTTTTCCGGTTGCATCCACCACGGCAAGTTTACACCCGGTACGGAACGCAGGATCCCATCCTAAAACCACTTTGCCGGCAATCGGCGGCTGTAAAAGCAGCTGCTCTAAATTCTTACCAAATACCGTGATTGCACCGTCCTCTGCCTTTTCTGTCAGATCATTGCGGATCTCCCTTTCGATTGCCGGAGCAATCAGTCTGTCATAACTATCCTGAATCGCCGCCTGTAAAATAGGGGTTGTATGGGGATTCTCATTTGTGATCGTTTTGGTCTCTAAGTATCGTATAATACGCTCTACCGGCGCATTGACTTTCACGGTCAATACCTTTTCTTTTTCCCCACGGTTCAGTGCCAGTACACGATGCCCCGCCACTTTACTTACCGGTTCCTCATAAGCGTAGTACATTTCGTATACGGACTGCACTTTTTCATCCTTAGCAGAACTTACTAACGTTCCTTCCTCCATGGTTGCCTGACGGATATAACTCCTGTAATCCGCTTCATCGGATACTCTCTCTGCAATGATATCCATGGCTCCCTGAATCGCTGCTTTGGTATCCGGTACTTCTTTTTCTTCACTTACATATTTGGCAGCTTCTGCTTCCACCGGCTCAGACGCATCCTGCATCAGAATATACTCTGCCAGTCCCTCCAGTCCTTTTTCCTTTGCCACGCTCGCACGGGTTTTCTTTTTCGGACGGTAAGGACGGTATAAATCTTCCACAACAACCAGGGTCTGTGCTTCTTCAATCTTAGCACGCAGTTCTTCTGTCAGTTTTCCCTGCTCCTCAATACTATTTAAAACCTGTTCCTTCTTATCTTCCAGATTACGCAGATAATTAAGACGCTCGCCAAGGTCACGAAGTTGTTCATCATTTAAAGAACCTGTCGCTTCTTTACGGTAACGGGAAATAAACGGAATGGTATTGCCCTCATCTATTAATTTGACAGCGGCTTCTACCTGCCATTTTTCCACATTCAGTTCTTCTTTGATCTTTAAAATAATATCCATCTGTCCACTCCTTTTGCCAATTCTTTCCTTATTATAATTCACCCCGGCTTTTTTCTCAATCACAAAAAAAGGCCGCATTGTGTATTTTAAAAGAAAGTGCTATACTGTTTTCATTCGCAGTGATCTGCATAATCAGTCAAGGAATTGTAAAACGCTCCGAATTGTTTATGCATTTTGAAATTATCTGACAAGGAAAGAGGATTTATATGGAACAGGACAGACAAACACAAAGCCCGTTTTGGGAAAGATCCGGACAATCCGGCAATAGTACAGATACATCTATGCCGGCTCATCGTCAACTGCTTACTCCGGCAAATGGATTGGCACGTGCCTCCATGGTACTCGGTGTCATCGCACTGGTCTCTTTCTTTACTTTTACCATATATCCGCCGATCATTTTCGGATCGTTGTCGATTATACTGGCACTCCTTTCAAGAGGAGGTTCCTTAAAAATGCATGAAAAAGCCAAAAACGGCATTCTGACCTCATCCATAGCGTTTGGATGCGATATCTGTCTGTTTGCGCTGATATTTGTATTTTTATTTGTTACACCGGATTTCTTTGAAAGTATCTACGGAATGAGTTATCAGGAAATGATCGAAGGAATAGAAAACGGCACTTTGGATTATGATGACATCTATAACAATGTCTACGATAATATCTACAACAATATATCTGAAGAAATGGAATAAAGAATAATGAACGCTACGAAAACCACAACCGAATTAAAATCCCTTGCCCGTGAACTGCTGCTGGGCAAATACAAAACTTTTATTTTAGCATATGTAAGCATTCAGGCGATCATCCTGGCACTGACCATGGTGATCTCCGCAGTTACTTCCTCCCAATCCGTATGGGCAGTGGTTTTGGAAGTCTTGCTTTCTTTTATTTTGGAACTGATCAGTGCCGTTTTTTCTGTTGGACTGATCCGTTTTGCCCTGCATATTGTGCGGAATCAACCTTATAAGGTGAGCGATATCTTTTTTGCCTTTACCTCCCATCCGGACAAAGCAATCATCGCCAAATTTCTTCTTTTGGGTCTGGATGTGGTGTGTATGCTCCCCGCTGTGCTCTTTTGTATCCTGTACTATATTGCGCAGGATTCTTACTACCTGATTCTGATTGCCTGCCTGCTTTTTGCAATCGGCCTTGTAGCAGCAGCGGTCTTTCATCTGAGTTTTGAGATGGTATTCTATACTTTGGTAGATTACCCGGATGCTTCCGTGATCGAACTGTTCCGCTACAGTCTGAATGTTATGAGAGGGCACCGCATCCGACTCTTTTATCTCGTAGCCAGTTTTCTCCCACTGTTTATTCTTAGCGTATGTTCCCTGGGAATTGGACTTTTGTTTGTAGTGCCTTATTTTAAAACAACACTGGCTTTGTTTTACCAGGATGTGTTCTACATTACGGAAGAGGAAAAGGAAGAATAAAAGGCTCAGCCATATGGCTGAGCCTTATTGATTTTGGCACTTTATTCCGTTTTCGTTGCCAGCCATTTTAAATACCCGTTGATAAAGGTATCAATGGCACCGTCCATAACCGCATCCACATTGCCGCTTTCGACATTGGTACGATGATCCTTGACCATTGTGTAAGGCTGAAATACATAGGATCGGATCTGGTTTCCCCAGCCGATCTCCGATACTTCTCCCCGGATATCGGATAGTTTTTCCCGATTCTCTTCTTCTTTCATCATGTACAATTTGGCACGCAGCATCTGCATTGCTTTATCTTTATTCTGGTGCTGGCTTCTCTCATTCTGACATTGCACCACAATTCCCGTCGGAAGATGCGTAATACGGATCGCGGAAGATGTCTTGTTGATATGCTGACCACCGGCACCACTGCTTCGGTAGGTATCAATCCTAAGGTCTTCTTCGTTGATCTCAACATCAAGATCTGCTTCAATCTCCGGCATAACATCCAGCGATACAAACGAAGTCTGTCTTTTGCCCTGTGCATTAAAGGGTGAGATACGCACCAGACGGTGCACGCCCTTTTCGGATTTGAGATAGCCATACGCATTTTCACCGTTGACCTGAAAAGTCACTGATTTGATACCGGCTTCGTCACCATCCAGATAATCCAGTACTTCTACGGAATATCCCTTCTTTTCTGCCCATCTGGTATACATGCGGTAAAGCATACCTGCCCAGTCACAACTTTCCGTTCCACCGGCTCCGGCATTGAGTTTTAAAATGGCATTGTTTTTGTCAAATTCACCGGATAACAAAGTACCGATACGGATATTTTCCAAAACGGTAATAAATTCATCCAGTTCGCTTCGTATTTCAGGAATCAGTTCCGGGTCCTCTTCCTCATATCCCATTTCAAGTAATGTTTCAATGTCATCGTATTTCGTTTCCAGACCATGATAGGTATCGGAAACATCCTTTAATCCTTTTAATTCTCTCATCTTTGCATTGGCAGCATCCGGATCGTCCCAAAAACCGGGGTCTTCCATCTCTCGCTCCAATTCTTCGACCCTCTTCAACTTAGATGCTAAGTCAAAGTGAATCCCTCACTTCCGCTAATGGTGTTTTATAAGACAAAAGTTCTGTTTTCATCTGATCTAATTCAACCACTCACGTCACCACCTTTTCTGTATATTTTTCACTTTATTTTGCATGATTTTAGCAGATCTGTCAACAGAGATTACGCGCGGAGAATGCCGCAACAGGTCCCCACATACTCGATCTCATCCATGCGTTTAAATACCATATCTTTGGCATAATTGTGCAGGCATTTTAACCGGTACTGATTCTCTTCTTCCAGATACTGGCGTAAATACGCTTTCCCATCACTATAAAAAATACCAATTTCATTGTGTTTAGGAAAACGATTGGCAATCAGCAGGATATCTCCTTTGCAATAAGTAGGCACATAATCGTTATTGATGATTTTTAATGCCATACATGCCTCCTCACGAATCGTATATACATACTTTACTTCGCATTTATCATAGTCAATTCCCTGGTGAATATCCTCCTGCGGAATCAGACAGGGAACGGAGCGCTTCTCACCCGACTTTCTTTCCTCTTTCGCAAGCAAGGCCTCATATTTGGATACAAGAAGTGCCATTCTTTTTCCATGATCGCTGCATTCCCGAAAATAACCAAGCAATGCTCTTTCTTCCATGGAATGACTGCATTCGCCCATGATACAGTTAACCGATATATTCAGTGCCTTGGAAATCTTTAAAACAGTGGATATCTTAGGATCCGTTGTTTTACCATAGTAAATATTTTTTATGGTTTCCAGTGGAAGATCACACATTTCTGCCAGTTCATCCTTGGATAATCCTTTCACAGCAAGTATTTCTCTTAATTTTTCTCCGAGCATAATTTCCCCCTTTGTCAAACTCGCCACATGATTTTTCCCCAAAAACAAAAATAATGTTAAACTTAATATTTTCTAATGTCAACAATTGCGATATGATCTTTGCGTGTTCTTAGTTTGCGACAGTTAATCGTTTTCGAAGAAAAATTGCGAAAACACCTGTCACCATCACAGAAAAGAGGAGAAAAATATGAATGCAACAGTTTACAGCACACACGACATCGACAACCGCATATCCTGCCAGAATGTTCCACGCAACATACAGGAACTCCTGCTTGACATCGGTTTCCCGCAGCATGTATACGGATACAAATATACGATGTATTCTTTGGAACTGATTATGGAAAATCCGGAAATATTACACCATATCACAAAAGAACTATATCCGGAGGTAGCAAAACAATTTGCTTCCACACCTGCACGTGTCGAGCGTGCCATTCGTACGGCGATTCAGATCACCTGGCTTTATGGAAATCTTAGCATGATTAACACCATCTTTGGCAATACGATCCGTTCTGATAAGGGAGTACCTACCAATACACAATTATTGGCCGGTCTGTATTTTTTTCTTAAAACAAATGTGGCGTAATAAAAAAAGGAACTGTGAAAAAAGAAGCGTTTCAAAAAAAGAAGAACCGAGGGGTCATAAGAGCCCAAGGTTCTTCTTTTATTAGCCTTTTAACGTTTTATTTTCTTCCGCAACACTGCTTATACTTCTTGCCGGATCCGCACGGACAGGGATCATTCGGATATACCTTGGCTTCCACACGTTTAACCGGTGCCTTACCGAGGGAATCATCCTTATTGGTTCCCGTCACCTGTGCTACCTGTTCTCTTTCCACTTTCTGTTCCACTCTCACATGGAATAAGAGTTTTACGGTATCTTCCCGGATATTGTCCGTCATGGATGCAAACATTTCATAACCGCTTAATTTGTATTCTACAAGCGGATCTTTCTGTGCATATGCCTGCAAGCCGATGCCCTGACGAAGCTGATCCATATCATCGATATGATCCATCCACTTACGGTCAATTACCTTTAACAGAACCACACGTTCCAGTTCACGGATAGCTTCCGGTTCCGGGAACTCCGCTTCTTTGGCTTCGTATAATTTTACGGCTTCTTCTTTTAACTGCTGTTTTAAATTGTTCTTACCCTCTTTGGATATTCTCTCAAGTGTAATCGGGGCAAGCGGAATAATCGGCAACAATACGGAATTCAGTTCTTTTAAATTCCAGTTTTCTGCATAGGACTCTTCGCCGATTACAAAATCAACGGAATTGTCCACGATGTCCGTGATCATCTTGTAGATTACATCACGCATGCTTTCGCCGTCCAATACACGGCGTCTTTCGGCATATATGATCTCACGCTGTTCATTGTTGACCGCATCGTATTCCAAAAGGTTTTTACGAATACCAAAGTTGTTGCCTTCGATCTTCTTCTGGGCACCTTCAATGGCTTTGGTCAATGTACTGTGTTCAATCTCCTGATTCTCCGGAATACCGAGGGTGTTAAACATATTGATCATTCGCTCTGATCCGAACAAACGCATCAGATCGTCTTCTAAGGAAATATAAAACTTGGATTCACCCGGATCTCCCTGACGACCGGAACGCCCCCGCAACTGGTTATCGATACGGCGTGATTCGTGTCGCTCCGTACCTATGATCTTGAGGCCTCCCGCTGCTCTTGCTTCATCATCGAGTTTGATATCGGTACCACGTCCTGCCATGTTTGTGGCAATCGTAACATTACCACAGATTCCGGCTTCCGCTACGATCTCTGCTTCCATTTCATGGAATTTGGCATTTAACACTTTGTGCGGAATGCCCTGCTTAGAAAGAAGACGGCTGATCTCTTCTGAAGATTCGATCGTAATCGTACCAACCAGTACAGGCTGTCCCTTGGCATGTGACTCTACAACTGCCTCCACAATGGCATGCAGCTTTTCTTTTTTGGTCTTGTATACCGCATCCTGATGATCCACACGCTGTACCGGACGGTTTGTGGGAATCTCCACAACGTCCATGCCATAGATATCACGGAATTCTTTTTCTTCTGTCAAAGCGGTACCGGTCATACCTGCTTTTTTCTCAAATTTATTAAAGAAGTTCTGGAATGTGATCGTAGCAAGTGTCTTGCTCTCTCTCTTAACCTTCACATGTTCCTTGGCTTCAATCGCCTGATGAAGTCCATCGGAATACCGACGTCCCGGCATGATACGTCCGGTAAATTCATCTACGATCAGTACCTGATCATCTTTTACCACATAATCCTGATCCCGGTGCATGAGATTATGTGCACGTAATGCCAGGATAATGTTATGCTGAATCTCAAGATTCTCCGGATCGGCGAGGTTTTCAATGTGGAAGAAATTCTCTACTTTTTCCACACCACGTTCCGTCAGATTCACGATCTTGTCCTTTTCATTCACGACAAAATCACCCGACTCTTCTTTTGCCAGTCCCATGATGGCATCCATCTTGGACAAATCTTCCATGTCCTCACCACGTTCTAACTGTCTGGCAAGGATATCACATGCCTCGTACAACTTGGTGGATTTGCCGCTGCGTCCCGAAATGATCAGAGGTGTTCTTGCCTCATCGATCAAAACAGAGTCCACCTCATCAATGATGGCATAATGCAGATCACGCAGCACAAGCTGTTCCTTATAAATAACCATGTTATCACGAAGGTAATCAAATCCCAGTTCGTTATTGGTTACGTATGTAATGTCGCAATTGTATGCTTCCTTACGTTCCTCGGAAGTCATGCTGTTTAATACAACACCTACTTTTAACCCTAAAAATTCGTGAACCTGTCCCATCCACTCTGCGTCACGCTTTGCCAGATAATCATTGACCGTTACGACATGGACACCTTTTCCTTCCAATGCATTCAGATATGCCGGAAGTGTGGACACCAGGGTCTTACCTTCACCGGTACGCATCTCTGCGATACGTCCCTGATGCAGGATAATACCACCGATAATCTGAACCCGGTAATGCTCCATCTGCAATACACGCTTTGCTGCTTCCCTTACCGTTGCAAATGCTTCCGGTAAAAGATCATCCAGTGTTTCTCCGTTTGCAAGACGATTCTTGTATTCTTTCGTTTTATCACGTAACTGCTCATCCGTAAGGGCAGCCATCTCTGGCGCAAGGGCTTCTACCTTATCCGCTATGGGATAGATTCGTTTCAGTTCCCTCTGACTGTGTGTTCCAAAGACTTTATCAATCATTTTCATTTTTGCTGACTCCTTATGCAGGTCCTACCTGTCATCTTCATTCAATTCGTTTTTGCCTCAGATTATGGTCCTCTTTACAAAAACCTAAAGGTTATTGTAACAGATATACGATTTCAATTCAACCTCTAGCCCCATTTCAAAAGTCTTAACTTTTTATGAACAAATTCCTTTTTTCCGCTTTTTCCGACATTGTTCTTGTTTTAAAACAGTATCTGTTTTTCTCCCCGTTTCCTTGCTTTTTACCATGCAAAGTGCTATCTTTTAAGTTAGTTGTATTATATATAGAAAAAAAGAAACAGAGGTACAGATAATGAGTAAGACATTTGACGATTTACTTTGGAAAGTAAATTCATGCGACACAAAGAAACTGGCAGTAGCCGTAGCACAGGACAAGGCAGTCTTAGAAGCTGTAAAAGCAGCAAAAGAACGTAATATTGCCGATTCCATCTTAGTCGGTGATGCGGACAAGATCAATGAGATCGCCGCTTCTCTTTCCATGAACATGGCAGATTACGAAGTAATCGATGTAAAGGATATCGTAGAAGCATCCCTTACAGCCGTGAAACTGGTACATGACGGCAAAGCAGATATGTACATGAAAGGTCTCCTGGATACCAAAACATTCTTAAAAAGTGTTCTTGACAAAGAAGTTGGTCTCCGTACAGGCAAACCGTTATCCCATGTATGCGTATTTGAGATTCCGGGTATCGACCGTCTCTTATTTTTATCAGACGTTGCATTCATTCCTTATCCGTCACTGGAAGACAAGAAATGCATGATCGAATATACAACAGAAATCGCAAGGGCCTGCGGCGTAGAATGCCCTAAGGTAGCTCCTCTTGCTGCTGTTGAAGTTGTGAATCCCAAGATGCCGGCTACCGTAGATGCTGCCGAACTTACCAGGATGAATGAAAATGGTGAGATCACAGGCTGTATCGTGGACGGACCTCTTTCCATGGATATCGCATTGTACAAAGAAGCTGCCGAAGAAAAAGGTGCTCTTGGACGTAAAGTTGCCGGCGATGCGGACGTATTAATTTTCCCGGATATCCATGCAGGTAACCTGGTATACAAATCCATCGTACACATGGTAAACTGTAAAAACGGTAACATTTTAACAGGAACAGCTGCTCCTGTTATCTTAACCTCCCGTTCCGATGACTGTGAGACAAAAGTAAACTCCATTGCACTTGCAGCTGTTGTAGCAGAGGAATTAAAAAAGAACAAATAAAAGGAGAAGGAACATGGCAGTAAAGAGTTTGATCATCAACCCCGGCTCAACATCCACCAAAATTGGTGTATTTGAAGACGAAACATTATTATTTGAAGAAACGTTAAGACATTCTACAGAAGAGATCGCGCAGTACGCATCCATTGTAGACCAGAAAGACTTCCGTAAAGAGATCATTACCAACTTATTAAAAGAAAAGAATTTTGACATCCACTCATTAAATATGGTCGTTGGCCGCGGTGGTATGTTAAAACCCATTCCAGGTGGCACATACGCTGTAACAGATGATCTGCTAGAGGACTTAAAGATCGGGAAACAGGGTCAGCACGCATCCAACCTTGGCGGTATTTTAGCAAGAGAGATCGGTGATTCCATCGGCGTTCCTTCTTTCATCGTAGACCCGGTAGTTGTTGATGAATTGTGTGATCTTGCAAGATACTCAGGTGTTCCGGAACTTCCAAGAACCAGCGTATTCCATGCCCTCAACCAGAAGGCTGTTGCAAAACGCTATGCAAAAGAAACAGGCAAGGCTTACAACGCACTGAACCTGATCGTTGTTCACATGGGTGGCGGTGTTTCCGTTGGTGCTCACGAAAACGGCCGTATCATCGACGTATTCAATGCCCTTGACGGTGACGGTGCTTTCTCTCCGGAAAGAGCAGGCGGCGCTCCTGTCGGTGCCCTTATCAAAATGTGCTTCTCAGGTGAATACACAGAAAAAGAAGTGTACAAGAAATTTGTCGGCAACGGTGGCTTTAATGCCTACCTTGGTACCAACGACATGCGTGATGTAGAAAAGATGGTAGACGAGGGCGATAACAAAGCAAAAGAAGTACGCGATGCCTTCATCTTCCAGGTAAGCAAAGACATCGGTTCCATGGCCTGCGTATTAAACGGTAAAGTTGACCGGATCGTTGTAACAGGCGGAATCGCTTATGACAAAGGTGTTGTTGCCGGCTTAAAAGAACGCTGCGAATGGATCGCCCCCTTTACCGTATATCCCGGCGAAGACGAATTGCTTGCTCTTGCACAGGGCGGCTTACGTGTCGTAAACGGCGAAGAAGAAGCCATGAAATACTAAATACATTATATCGAATAGCATGACTGCAATGTCCGCTTAACGATGTACGGCGTGGATGATATCCACGCCGTTTTTTTGTGCCAGGGTTTTCTCTTATCTTGCTCCATTTCCGGCTGTTATCTGCTTGCGCCTCGTTGTTCCTGGTTGTGCCTGGTTGTGCCTCGCTGTTCCTGGTTATGCCTGACCGTTTTGGGCATATGCAGTTTTTTCTTCTTTCCATGTCCAATTTTTCTTCTTATTTTGCTTCAGTTACACCTGCATCTGTTCATTTTGGGCATATGCAGTTTTTTCTTCTTTCCATGTCCATTTTTTCTTCTTATTTTGCTTCAGCTTCTGAATTTTTGGAAGTACAGCCTTACTTT
>CAYLSH010000006.1:19034-20370 GCA_964386235.1 uncultured Lachnospiraceae bacterium
TTTTTCTTCTTATTTTGCTTCAGCTTCTGAATTTTTGGAAGTACAGCCTTACTTTTTACGCATATGCCCAAAAAAACAGCCATTTTTTTCTCTTTCTCATTTTCTTTGGGCATACATAACCTCTTTTTTTACTTATGTCCAAATTCACTCCCTTATGTCCAAAACGCCTTGCAAAATACCCGATAAAGTGGACATGTGAAATTTCACTTTATACCCACAACGTAAACTGCGGTACATTTAGGCATATTATTTATTAAATTTTGATAAAACACTTTACTTCCTCTTCTATTTATGATTCACTTATTAATACACAATAAACATAAGTTCAATCGGATTGCCAAGTTATACCTGGCTGTTTCTTTACAATATCCGGTTACAAAAAGAAAAGGAGGTATTCACTACGCTGTACGAACAAATGCTTGCTGAGCGCCGGCGACTGGACAAGGAAATTTCTTCCCTGCAGGCTCAACTAAAACAATTCCCCGCCGGAAAACTTATCTGCACACACAACAATAACTATTTCAAATGGTTTCACAGCGATGGTCACTCGCAAACTTACATTCCCAAGAAGAACAAATTATACGCCGAACAACTTGCCAGTAAAAAATACCTGACAACTCTGCTGAATGATGATGTAAACGAGAAGCGAGCCATCGATTTTTATCTGCGCCATCATGTTCCATCGAAAGTTCCTGAGTTGTTAAATGACACCTCCGGATTTCGCGAACTTCTTGCATCGCATTTTCAACCGCTGTCCACTGAATTATTAGAATGGATGAACTCACCGTTTTCGAAAAATCCCAAATACCCCGAACAATTATTGCATCAGACCCCTTCCGGAAATCTTGTTCGCTCAAAGTCTGAAGTTCTGATTGACATGTCACTGTATATGCATAAAATACCCTTTCGCTATGAATGTGAACTCATTTTAGACGACATAACCTTATATCCCGACTTTACTATTCGGCATCCACATACCGGTGAATATTTTTATTGGGAACATTTTGGCTTGATGGACGATTTGACTTATAGTAAAAACGCTTGTTCCAAACTCCAACTTTACTCTGCCAACGGAATAATTCCAAGTATCCGCCTCATCACAACTTATGAGACCCAAAGCCATCCTCTCAATTTAGATCTCCTTGATAAGATTATAGAATTTTACTTCCTATAAGGTTCTTTTTGGGCATATACTGGAAAACATAGTCCCTGTGCCCATTTATTCTTGGAGTTCTCTTAGATTTCACGTGATTTTTGGGCATATATGAAAAAAAAGAAAGGGACGTTCCAAATAATAGAACGTCCCACACATTTTCAATATAAAATTGGGTATTCA
>CAYLSH010000006.1:20470-48593 GCA_964386235.1 uncultured Lachnospiraceae bacterium
AAAGATTCCTCCTGCCAAAGCTTCCTCATACCAAAGTTTCCGGTACTTTTGGGAGACGGTTTTAGTCCACACGCTCGTCGCCCCAGAAAAACAGGGCAACGGTTCCCGGACCGGTATGGCTGCCGATGGTGGTTCCGATGTGATTGATCTTTACTTTGCCATTTAATTTGGGGAAACGTTTCTCAACCAGGTCGGCTACTGCCTGTGCATCCTCCATGCAGGCTGACTGACAGATGTAGCATTTACCGCTGTAATCCAAACCATCCTGTGCATGTTTTTCCATCTGGTTTACGATAGCTTCAATCACTTTACGTTTTGTACGAATCTTAAAGCGTGGGGTCAACCTGCCTTCCGGATCCATATTAAGCAATGGGCAGATGCTTAACATATTGCCCACAAGGCCGGAGGTCTTGCTGATTCTTCCGCCTTTCACATAGAAGGTCAGATCCGTTGAGAAGAACCAGTGGTGCATCAAAAGTCTGTTCGTCTTTGCCCATTCATATACTTCCTCAATGCTTTTGCCTTCGTCGCGAAGATCTGCCAGTTTATCCATGAGCAGACCATAACCGGAAGACGCTGCCAGGGAATCCAGAACATAGATCCTGCGATCCGGGTATTTTTCCTCTAACATTTCCTTAGCTATGGTTGCGGAATTCAACACACCGGAGATACCGGAAGAAAGGCACAGATGCAAAACATCTTTTCCTTCTTTTAAAAATAGTTCAAAATACTCTACAAACTCTTCTATATTGATCTGCGAAGTCTTTGTATCGGCTCCGTCCTTCATTGCCTGATAGAATTGGTCAAAAGGTACACTCTGCCCAAGGTCATCCGGATAGGGCACACCATCCAATTCATAATGAAAACAGACATAATGAATATCTCTCTCTTCAAAATGTTCCTTGGATAAGTCTGCTGTGGAACAGCAGCTTAAAACAAACTCTGACATGTTCACTCCACTCTCCTTCACATAGTTTTCATTACTACATTATATAGAGTGGGTATCGGTTTGTAAAGCATCTTTTTTCTCAATAAGACAATCTTAGCCACATTCTTTACCGGATCCAGTTAAACACATATTCTTCCTTTTCATCCAGCGTATGAAAAACATATCCTTCTTCCCGTATCCGTTCCAGAATGCCCGGAAGTGCCTCAACTGTAGTATCGGCAATCTTGGAATCATGCAATAGAATAATGGGCTCGTTGTATTTAAATACGTCCTGAAATACATGATTCTGAATCGACCAGACCGTTGGAGTTCCCACGGAATCTTCACCACTTACATTCCAGTCAAAACAACGGAATCCATGATCGCTCATGATCTTTACAAATTCATCCCTCTGTCCGTTCATATAACTACATACGCTTCCGCCCGGAAAACGGAACAACTTTGTATCAATATCATATCCTTTTTTGAGTGCTTCATATTCTGCAAGATAATCATCCAGACAGGTCTGTGGATCTGCATATAATCGTTCAAAAGTATGCACGTTGGAATGGAGTCCGATGCCATGTCCCTGCTCTTTCATACGTTCAAGATCATGCTTTCTTTCCTCCGTGACCTCATTTCCGATAAGAAAAAAGGTGGCTTTTGCATTATACTCTTCTAAAATATCCAGTACTTTTCCCGTATTCTTACTGGGTCCGTCATCAAAAGTCAGATAGCAGATCTTCTGTTGTCCCGCATTGACTGTCTGAGTCATTCCATCCGCACGATCCCTCTGATGTATGCGCACACATAAGCCCATCAGGATCAATACAAGTGTCCATTCAATGATAAAATAATGCCTACCCTTCAATTCTGTTCCTTGTGTTGCCTTCCGTTACCGCTAAAACGGTCCCTCTTTCTTCCACTATATGAAGAATTTCATTATTTAATACCTGTCCCTTTTACAAGGATTTTCAATAAATTCTCTTTTTGCAGGCATTATTTATACCCGCTCTATTTACAGTGATTTTTTGCCTGCTCTTTTTTCGCAAAGATCTCCTTTAACGATTGTTCATACGGTGCTTCGGCAACACCGTATTCAGTCACGATGCCGGCGATCAGTTCATGATCAGTTACATCAAATGCCGGATTGAATACCTTTACGCCCTCCGGTGCCATGCGTTCCTTGTACCACATTTCGGTCACTTCCTCAGCCGGTCTTTGTTCAATCCTGATTTCATTTCCTGTAGGTGTATCCATGTCAATGGTAGAAGTCGGGGCACAGATATATACGGGCACACCATAATACCCGGCAATCGCTGCCACACCGCTTGTTCCGATCTTATTAGCGGCATCCCCATTGGCGGCCACTCTGTCACAACCGACAAATACGGCATTGACCCAGCCATTCTTCATGACCGTGGATGCCATATTATCACAGATCAGCGTCACATCCACTCCGGCGGAATGCAATTCATATGCCGTCAGTCTCGCGCCCTGTAAAAGCGGTCTGGTTTCATCCGCAAACACCTTAAATCCATACCCTCTTTCCTGCCCTAAATAAATAGGTGCCGTCGCCGTTCCGTATTTGCAGGTGGCAAGCTGTCCGGCATTGCAGTGCGTTAAAATACCATCCCCGGGTTTAACTAAGGACAGACCGTATTCCCCAATTGCCTTGCAGACTGCAATATCTTCTTCCTTGATCGCAAATGCCTCCTGCTTCAAACTGACAAGTATGTCAGAAATAGAATCCTCTTTCATTGACCGACACAGTCTGTCCATTCGATTCAACGCCCATGACAGATTGACAGCTGTCGGCCGTGCGGAATTTAAAAATTCTTTCTGTTTTGTAAATTCCGCATAAAAAATATCATATACTTCTTCTTTGCCTCTTCCATCCGGTAAAACCAGTCCATTCTCCACAGCGATCTGTTTTGCCAGAATATAGATACCAAATGCTGCTGCCACGCCGATCGCCGGTGCACCTCTTACCTTCAGTAAATAAATCGCATCCCAGATTTCCTGCGCCGTATGCAACCGGATCAACTGTGTTTTTCCGGGAAGAAGCGTCTGGTCTATGATTACAAGTTCATCCGTTACCGGATCCAAATCCACTGTTTCGTATTCTAAAATTGATTTCTTTTCCATTTTAACTCCCATTCCGCAGGCGCTTTGCGTCGAAGAGCTAACGCAAACATCCTTTTTTTATACAATGATATCGGCAAACTCCGCTCTTGCTGCTTTTGCCAGGTCCGCAGGCAACAATGTCAGTTGTGCTCCGATTTTTCCTGCACTCACATGCATACGGGGAAGGCTCTTTGCACTCACATCAATTACAGTCTTATATGCCTTTTTCATTCCGATGGCTGTACATCCGCCCCGAACATATCCGGTCACATTTGTGATGTCTTTTACATGTATCATTTCCACTGATTTTTCATTCACTACGCGTGCCGCCTTCTTCCTATCCAGTTCCGCATCAATCGGAATCACAAACACGTAATAGTTTTTGCTGTGTGCTATCGTCACCAATGTTTTGTAAACTTCCTCATGTGCAAGACCAAGTTTGTCCGCCGTCGCCTGCCCGTCCACAAACTCTTCACATTCATAACTGCTAAATTCATACGGGATCCTTTCTTTATCCAGGATCCGCATCGCATTAGTCTTCACTATCTTTTCTTTTGCCATGATACACCTCACTGCTGTTTCCTGCTTATTTTACTCCATTTCCATAAAAAATGCCACCCACGGATTATGAGTAGCACTTTTCTTTCTACGATAGGATTTCCCCATGTATCATTACCTTGTTCAAATTGAGTTTTTCATCCACAAATAGTATATCTGCCTTCTTGCCGGGTTCTAAGGACCCGACTTCTTTTTCAACCCCTATACTCCTTGCCGGATTCATGGTTGCCGCTTTGATTGCCTTTTCTTTTGGAATCCCAGCAAAAACAGCGTTTCTCATGCAGTCAAAAAGATTGGTTACACTTCCGGCAATCGTGCCATCGAGCAAGGTTGCCAATGCTCCCTTCACGATCACCTTCTGACCACCCAGCGTATAATTACCATCTTCGAGTCCCACCGCACGCATACTGTCACTGATCAAAAGAATCCTTTCATCCGGAAAAATACGGAATGTGTTTCGAATAATACTGGGATGTACGTGGATCCCGTCACAGATCAGTTCAACATCCACATGCTCACTGTCCGCCGCGGCCCCTAATACCGATGGGTTACGATGTGAGGAAACGGGCATGGCATTGTACAGATGTGTCACATGTCTTGCACCCGCGCTAAATGCCTGATACGCCGTATCATAGTCCGCCATTGTGTGGGCAACCGAAAAGCAAAACCGGTCCTTCAGTTCCTTAATACAGTCAATTGCACCTTCCGTTTCCGGTGCTATGGATATGATCTTAATCAGTCCATCCGCACTCTCCTGTAACATACGAATCAATTCCGCATCCGCAGGTATGATGTACTCTTCCTTCTGGGCGCCTTTCTTTTCCTTTGCAATAAATGGGCCCTCTAAATGTATCCCCCGCAGTGTTTTCAAATCACAAGCCGCCGCTTCTTTTACAATATCCCGGATCTGCTGTACGGGCAGCGTCATGGTTGCCGGACAGATTGTTGTAATACCATGCGCATTTTCATATTGTTCGATTGCATGGAATGCTTCCCGGGTGCCATCGCAGAAATCATACCCGGCCGCCCCGTGAAAATGTACATCCACAAGCCCCGGAATCAGATACTGCTTCTGTTCTTTCTCATTCAATTCCAAAATGTTGCAAAGGCTTACTTCTTTGATCCGGTCATCCTCAATGGTAATCATTCCCGGTGCAAATTCACAAGCCTTGGTATAAACCATTCCTTTTACCGTAAACATATTTGTACAATATATTCTCATTTTTTCACAAAACTCCTTTTTCTCCTTTAAGAACAACGGTTGCGGTATTCGTTTGCCGATATACCTTCCATTTTCTTAAAAACACGCGAAAAATGCGCCAGGTCCTGAAATCCCACTTCTTCCGCTATATCGTAAATCCGCAAAGCCGGATCTTTTAACAATTCTTTGGCTTTGACAATACGTGCTTTATTTAAGACTTCTGAAAAATTCTGTCCCGTATGTTTGTTCAGCAATTTGGATAAATGCCACTGACTGACATATACATAATCCGCCACATCCACCAGATGCAGTTTATCTTTATAATGTTCGTTAATAAATTCCAATGCCTTGTTTACCACAAAACTACCGGCTTCGTTGCTTACATCATTCATGGCAGAGGATAATTCCTCTTCTATTTCCGTCGAATTTTCACCTGTCACCTCAGTTGCAATCTCACCGGAAAATTCCTGAATATTGTCCCAATCCTTTACCGGTAACTGTTTCAACTTCTGTATCATGGTTTCAATGGCTTCAAAAAGTTCATCCATTTTTGAGGGTTTTAAGAGAAATTTGGTTACACCCAGATTAACCGCTTCCTGTGCATACTCAAATTCCCGGTATCCCGTCAGAATTGTGATCTGCATATAAGGAAACTCTGATTTTAAGGCCGCAATCATCTTAAGTCCATCCATTTTCGGCATACTGATATCTGAAAAAACAATGGCGGGATGCTCCTTACGGATCACTTCCATCCCTTCTGCCCCGTCATATGCCAGCCCTACTACCTTACAGTCCCATTTTTGCCATGGAACACTTTTGGATAATCCTTCCACAATCAACGGCTCATCATCAATAATCACAACCTTGTACATAAACATCCCCCAATTAATTCTCTTGTATTTTACCCCTTAACGGCACCTGCTGTCATGCCCTTAATAATGTATTTCTGTAAGAATATATATACTATAATAACAGGAACAACGACAAGTGTCACGGCTGCTGCCATCAAACCGTAGTTCGTACCTTCCTGACTGGTCAGTTCGTTTAAAAGTCTTGTGATCGCGCGCATTTCCGGTCTTCTTAAAAAGAACATCTGAGTGAACAGATCATTGTAACTCCATAAGAAGGAAAAGATTGCTACAGTTGCAAAGGATGGTTTTGTAAGTGGTAGAATTACCTTAAAGTAAATCTGATACGCATTGCATCCTTCTAGAAATGCCGCTTCTTCCAATTCAATCGGAAGTCCTTTTATATATCCGACCAAAACCACAATCGCAAAGGAAAGATTGCCCGCAATCTGCGGTAAAATAACTGAAATCATGGTAACCCACCAGTTTCCGGTGTTGACAATCCCCCATGAATTCTCCATAGTGAAAACCGGAATGATCGTGGCAAATACAGGAAACATCATCCCTGCCACCACCAAGGAATACAATAATCCACTTCCTCTGAAACGATATCTGGAAAGGGCATATGCTGCCATTCCGGCAATCAGAATCACACATAAAGCAACCATGGTAGAGATAAAAATACTGTTTTTATAGGCACCGAATATATCCAAATTCCCAAACGCCTTGCGGTAGTTAGCAGTGGTAAACAATTCTCCAAGCGGCAGAGAAAAAGAATCCGCAAGGATCTTGTCCTTTGCCTTAAAGGAGTTCTGAATGACCCATATGATCGGATAGATCGTGGTAACCGCCCAGAAACACAGGACCAGATATACTAACAGGTAACCAGGCGAAAATTTATTTTTTTTCTTCATCCGTCCATCCTCCTTAATAGTCTTTTTCACGGAAGATCACATTTACCGCCTTCGATAACAGAATACCAAGGACAACGATCATGACCGCAAGTGTGGAACCATAGTCAACATTTTTAGCTTCCATTGTCTGATAGTACATATACGTACCTGTCAGGAATGTGGATTTGAGCGGCATTCCCTTCGGGAACATGGTCCATGGAAGGTCGAATACCTTGAGTGCACCCGTAACCGCCAATACACTACAGGTACAGATAACATTATATAAAAGAGGCAGAGAAATGTAGCGAACCTTCTGAATCGTGGATGCTCCATCAATCTTAGCAGCCTCATACAATTCTTCATCAATATTATTTAATCCCGTGATCAGAATCACAAAATAAAACCCCACATACTGCCACATAACCGGAAGCATCATTGTAATAAGGGCAATGCCCTCCGCTTTCCAGTCAGTGAGGCCTGTTTTTCCGGTTTTTTCCAATATCTGGTTTAACATTCCCTTATCGTATAAAAAGATCAGGTTAAATAACAGACCAAGTGCCGTTGCTGAAATTACGATGGGAAAAAAGTAAACGGTTTTAAAAAAATGTTTGCCATATCTTACATTGTCCACCATAATGGCTAATACAATTGCCATACCTACCTGACCAACCAATGTCACAAGCATCATGATCAGTGTGTTTTTTAGGGATGTCAAAACAATCTCATCCTGAAAAAGTGCAACATAATTGGAATACCACGGATCCAACCATCCTTCTCCGGCACTTCCCAACTGACGGATCTCCCGAAAACTGTTTAATATATTTTGAAGAAACGGATAATAGAGATATACGATCATGAATAAAAAAGCGGGAACCAAAAAAACAATGACCGGCTTCTTATTACGATAGATACTTGCTCCCATTTTTACCTCCATTTTTTTCTCATTTTTTGAAATCAGCCGGAGATAGCAATCCCCGGCTGTTAATTATAAGTAAAGTTTTCAAATTACAAATTACTGATTATTGTATGCTTCAATACCGGTTGCTACCGCATCCGTTGCATCCACTTTACCCGTTACAATCTCAGGCATACCATCAAATGTAGATACACGGCAGTCACCCTGGAAGAGATCCTGTACAGCGCCGGTTAAAGAAGTAACGCCTGACATCATTTCCATGGATTTTACCTGTAATGCATTGAACTGTGTTTCATCCACTGCAGGAGCATTCTTTAATGCGCTTGCTGTATGCTGTGAAAATACCGGAACGATTTCATCCGATGTCATGTAGGATACAAAATCAACTGCTGCCGCTCTCTTAGCCGGATCATCCCATGCTTTCTTAGTGATATAGTAACCCATGGAAAGACCGCCAATCAGATCGGTTGCTTTTCTGTCACCGTTGCCCGGTACATATGTAACGTCAAAGTTTGCTAATTTATCTGTATCCAGTGTTGCAGGATCTTCCGGATCGGACTGGCATGCAGAAACAATACCGCCAACTTTCCAGGAACCATCGATTAAGAATGCTGCTTTGCCTTCCGTAAACATTGCAAAGGTTTCATCATCCGTTGCGGATAATGTGTTTTCAGGGAAATAACCAAGTTCATATAATTCCTTGATATCGTTCATGCCTTCCACCCAGGGTTCTGCTTCTTCGATCGTTGCAGGAACATTTGTATGTGTTGCGGGTGATGTGTGATTGAAGATTGCAAACTCCCACCAATAATGAGGAATATTTCCTAATGCTGCTGCGATTGGTGTGTAACCTGCTGCTTTAATCTTTTCACAATCTGCCTTGAACATTTCCATTGTATAATCTGCGCCCGGCACGGAAACACCTGCTGCATCTAATACTTCTGTGTTAACAAACATTGCTTCCCAGTAACCATTTACCGGTACTGCATATTTTTTTCCATCAACTAAAGAATCTGCGATCAATTCATCGTTCATGTTTGCTGCATAATCCGGATACTCTGCACGTATCTCGTCAATGGAAACCACCTTGCCGGCTTCAATAAAACTGTTTGCGTCCGCACCATTGAAGAAGAATAAAACATCCGGTTCAGAACCTGTTTCAAAGTCCGTTACTACTCTTGTCTTAAATGTTTCATCAGAAGTAGCGGAAGTATCTGCTACTGTATTACCCGTCTGTGCACACCATGCTTCGATGGCATTTTTGTAGTTCTGGGCATTTCCGTCCTCTCCTGCAAATGTTGTTGTAACATTCAGTTCTACAGGTCCCGCTGCGTCTGTATCCACATCCTGCTTATCTTCTACCGCTGCTACCTGTGTACTTCCCGTTTCATCTGTAGATGCGCTGCCACCACATGCTGTCAGGGAAAGGAGCATCGTACCGGTAAGTAATGCTGCAATTAAACGTTTCATAAAAATATACCTCCCAAAATGTTTTTTAGATGAATCCCTCATCTGTAAATACATCATAATATGAAACCGCCCTAATCAAAATTGCTAGTATTGTCCTTTTTTGCCTTTTATTGCTCTTTTCTTTCATTCATTTTAACTAAAATTGTGCTCACCGTATGATTATTTTTGTTGTTTTCGATGAACAACCCACATTTTTCTCCATATAACATCTTAAGTCTTTGGTCAACATTTCTAATTCCGAGGCTGACGTGTCCTTCCTTTGCCGGATCCGTTTTCTCCGATAACAGACGATCTATTCTCTTTTTGTCCTCTTCACTCAATGTACCGTTATCCTCAATTTCAATACAAAGAATATCCTCTTCCTTTTCAAAAATACGAATGATAATCTCACCCTGTCTTCTATTCATGCCATGTTCCACAGCATTTTCCACAATGGGCTGTACAATCAGTCTCGGAATCCGATAATTTAACAAGGACTCGTCCACCTCTTTTTTGTAGTGGAACTTCTCGCCGAATCTTTGTGAGATAATGTAAAGATATGCCTCTACATAAACCATTTCCTCCGTTACCGTATTTAGGGATTCCTCCTTCCGGTTCATGGTTGCCTCCAACATGGTGGACAGTGCTTCTATCATCTGACTTACCCGGTAATTTTCATTCAGCCTAGCTTCCCAGTTAATAATCTCCAGCGTATTATTTAAAAAGTGAGGATTGATCTGGGACTGGAGCGCCATAATCTTTGCATCCCTGAGTGCCAGTTCTTCTTTAAAGATTTTTTCAAATTGCTCCTTTAAACGTAAGGACATATGATTAAATGACTCTTCCATATGAAAAAACTCTTCATCCTTTGCCCTGTTTGTTATCTGAATTCCATAATCCCCCTTGCATACCACGTCAAATGCATCTACCAGACCATGAATCGGTGTGGTAACACGTTTTTTGAAAAAGGTATAAATCATACCGATCAATGGTGCCATAAAGATAATGATCATAAAAAAGATGTAGCTAAGACTCTGCCGTTCCGCATAAATAACAGAGTTGTCAAGCTTTACGGCAAAATCAAAATTTCCGTTGTACAATTTCATTCTGTGATATAAATAGGAATACTTACCGCTTTTTTGATTAAAAATAATGTTTTTTTTGGCAAGTTTCTCTCCCAGCTCTTCTCCATACTGCACATCCTGTGTAATCGTTTGGGAATTGGCAATAAGTTCCTCCGTTTTCTGTGTTTGTGAGAAAAGCAGGAGATCTTCATTCATATAGATACCGGCTTCCTCGCATCCCCAGATACCGGAAAGACTGCGAAGCAGGGAAACATTATCCAGTTCCATGATCAGAACGGCATACGGACGAAACTTGGCATCCACAAGATTCCGGATCATATAGATCCTGCCGTCATACCCAATCAGTTCCGTCGCTGTATCTAAATCACCCATATGAGCAAGCACATCTTCCACAACATGCTCCTTCATAAATGCAATATCCTTATAAGTGCCGTTTTTCCCATTGTTATAGGTATAAAAACTTTGGTCAGGATATTCCGGAAATGCAAGCAGAACGGCTTTGAAATTCCGATTGTATTTATATTGCTGATTGAGAAATAGACTGACTTGATCCCGGAATTGTCTTTTTTCTCCACCTGCACGGTATTCATCATACGCATTACGAATGACCGGCAGATAGGAGGCATTTTTGGACGCGATCTCACTCTCTTCCAGCTGAATCTGCAAAATCTCCGCCACTTTTTCAGTGGATGTCTCAATTGCTTTTTCCACCTGTTTGTTTATCTTGGCATTAACCAAAAACATCATGGTAAAAATCATAAATAACAGTGGACAAAACCATCCCAGAATCAGGATCCTGACCATACTCCATTTTAAGGTTTTTCTTTTCGTATCCATTTCCCCACACCTTTCTCCATACTATAAAAGGATGATAACACAGTGGGAAACTGTATTACCATCCTTTTTTCTTAAAGTTTATAACCCGGCAAAGTTTTCAAATATCTCACAAAGTTTCTTTGCATCCTCTTTATCCGGCATCTCACAGAAAATTCTTAATAGCGGCTCAGTACCGGAAAAACGCACGGATATCCAACCGCCATTTGTAAAGTATACTTTTAAGCCATCCAGATAGGAAATGTGTTCCACTTCAAAAGGAAGTATTGGCAGATTCTTATCCTCCAGCAATTGCTTACGGATGTTGTTTTTCTTTTCCTGGCTGAAACGATAGTCCCTTTCTTCCAGTGCAAGTGTCCCATATTCCTTACGAATCTGCTCCATGATCTCGGAAAGTTTCATGCCGGTTACCGCAATCATTTCCACAAGCAGAGCAGAGGCGTAAATGCCGTCCTTTCCCCTGATGTGACCTCTTACCGCCATACCACCGGAGGATTCCCCTCCGATTATGGCATCCGTAGCAAACATCTTGGCAGAAATATGCTTAAATCCAACCGGAACTTCATAACACTCTTCCGAAAAACTTGCTGCAACACGGTCAAGCATATGCGTGGTGCAGATATTACGCACTGCCGGTCCATGCCATTTTTTATACTTTAATAAATAGTAATATAGAAGTACCAGAATATCATTCGGATGAAGGAAATTACCTTTGTCATCAATTACTCCGATTCTGTCCGCGTCTCCATCCGTTGCAATTCCCAAATCACAGTGTCTGTCCAGAACATAATTTTGCAGGGAACGAAGTGTATCCGCTGTCGGTGCCGGCAATTTACCGCCAAATAAAGTATCGTGACGCTCATGGATCGTTTCCACCTCGCATCTTGCAGTCATAAGAATCGTTTTTAAGGAAGTCTCACTGACTCCATACATGGGATCCAGTGCAATACGCAGTCCGCAATCCTTGATTTTTCCCATATCAATCGTATCAATGATATTGTCCAGATATTCATTCAACGGATAGATTTCTTCGATCAAACCACGGGTAATTCCCTCCTGATAATCCATTTCCTCTACCGGAATATCCGTTACTTCATCAATGAACTGCTCCAGTTCCATGGTCTGCTTTTCATCTGCATCCCTACCACCATAGGTAAATACTTTTACGCCGTTATAAACCGCCGGATTGTGGCTTGCCGTAATCATCATGCCGTAATGATATTCATGCTTCATAACATAAAACATAACAAGGGGCGTTGGAGCAGATTTATTGATCAGTTTCGTGTGGATCCCTTCTTTGGCAAATACCATTGCTGCCCACTGCATGGCTTCTTTCGACAAAAATCTACGATCATAACCGATCACGATCCCTGTCTGATCCACCCCCTCCTTTTTCATCTTGTCACATAATGCTTTTGATAAAATCTGAATATTTTCTTTTGTAAAATCTTCTCCAATGATCGCTCTGAAACCACCTGTGCCAAATTTGATCATATTCACACCATTCCTTTCCGTCACCTCAGTATCTACCCGCTATTCGTCTTTTTTCTTACATAATTACAAGTACTTCGTGACTGCTTCCTTTTTCAAAAACCTGAATGGAACTTACCTCTTTACCATCCACCAGAATCTGTTTTACACCTTTCATTACCTTGCTACGATTTTCCACCGTAATATGATAAAGAGCTCCGCGCCATTTACGGCTTACCTCAAATCCTTCCCAGTCCTCAGGGATACAGGGATCCACCGTAAGACTTTCAAAATCCGGCCGGATACCGAGCATATATCTGGTCGCACTAAAATACGACCATCCTCCGGATCCGGTCATGAAAGGATGTCTTGCCCTTCCAAATGCCGTGTGATCCTTGCCCGCGATAAACTGGCAGTAAGAATACGGTTCGGATTCCCGGATCTCAATCTTGTCATTTTGCCAATAAGGGCAAAGTGCATCGTAAAATTTCATAGCAAGATCGCCGCGTCCCACTTTACAGGCAGCCGCCCATGCCCATGGATTGGGATGGGAAAATATAGCGCCGTTTTCTTTTAATCCCGGATATACCCTGGTAACAAATCCGATATCATCATCCGGTTTTGTATAACTTGGTGTATTTAATAAAAGACCATATGGTGTATACAGATACTCATCTATCGCTTTCAATGTCTTATCTGCGTGCTGTGCATCCGCTGCACCGGAAAGAATGGCCCAGGCATTGGATTCTAAATGAACTTTTCCTTCTTCATCTTCCTGACAGCCTATCTTTTTACCATTTTGTGTTATGCCTCGGATATACCACTCTCCATCCCATAGCACATTGTCGCATGCTTCCTTTACTTTTTCTGCCATCTTTGTATAGGTCTTAACATCCTCTTCTTCACCCAGATAAGAAGCCAGTTCGATGAACTGTCCCAAAGCCCAGTAATGCAGGAAACTTACCATTGCGCTTTCGCCGCCGCCTAAGTTCAGACAGTCATTCCAGTCCGCACGTAATCCTTTGCAGATTCCGGTTGCGCCCACCTGTTTTGCACTAAAATCAAGGATGCGTTTGCAATGCTCATATACACTTTCCGTAAAATCCTTTCCTTCTACAAAAGTGTCCGCATAGGAAATCTGCTTTCTTGCAAATTCCACTTCTCCGGTTTCCTTTATGTATTCTACAATTGATGCAATCAGCCAGAGTGCATCATCCGAACAGGCATCCTCTAATCCATGGATCATGCTGTTCTTATCCGGCTGCGGAATAACCGTCGGCGACTTAAACGGAGCATCCCCGCTCTTTTTTTCAAACCATTCCGGTGAAAAAAGATGGAGTCCGTATCCCTGTGTGGTCAGTCCTTTCAACAGTTGTTCGATTCTTTCCTTACACTTCTGAGGATTGGAATGAGGAATCGTCATAGAATCCTGTGCTGTATCCCGGTATCCCAAACCGGTTCTGCCACCCACTTCGATAAAGGAGGCAAAACGAGAAAACATCACGTTAATCTCGGACTGATAAAGTGTCCATGTATTGATTAAGGTATTCATTCCCTCATTGGGAGTCTTAATCTGAAGAGCATTACATTTTTTCTCCCAATAAGCACGCAGATCCTCATAAGCTGCATCTACGGCATGTAAATCACTGTATTTTACACAGATCCGTCTGCCCTCTTTGCGATTGCCCTCTCCGAGCATAAAGACAAAACGTACTTCTTCCTGTGGTTGTAAAAAGAAGTTCTTCTGAAGACTTCCGCAGTGATTGCCACCCAACTCGGAAGAATTACGGCAGGCACCGTTTTCCACCGCCTGCGGATTGGTCTCTGTCCGATAAGTACCTAGGAATTGATCCCTCATACAATCATAAGCATCCGGCACAAAATTGGATGCCAGATACTGGTACCCATGTTCTTCATAAAAAAGATCCTCTTCAATAATACTGTCCTCATAGGAAGATCCTGCACAATAAAGACTCATCTGATAGTTCTGATTATCTATCATAATATGGTGGAAAGAAAATTCCATATAGGAAAACAGGGACAGATCCCTTACCCTGTCCGATGTATTTTTTACACGCACATCCCATAATAATACATTCTCTCCGCGGGGAATAACCATGGTCTGCGAAGATTCCAGCCCATCATACGCACATTCATATACGGTATAGGAGAGGCCATGTCTGCATTTGTATTTTGCCAGTTTAAAATCCTTCCCCACCGGCTGCCATGAAATAGAATGATAATCCTTCTTTTCATTATCCCGCAGATAAATATAAAAACCCGGTCGGTCCATCGGCACACTATTGGCTCTGAAACGGCTGATTCGGTGATACTCCGGCGTTTTGTAAAAAAGATATCCCCCTGCTGTATGATTAACGATTGCTGCCATATCCTCCACTCCAAGATAATTGGTCCAAGAGCAGGGAAGCGCCACATTATCAATCACATACTCCCTCTTTGCCTTATCAAAATGCCCATATTGCATAGAAACACCCTCCTGTCGTAGTTTTAACTTAACTACATTATAGGAGGGAGCCAAATTAATGAAAATTGCTCATTATGTGATTATTTGCCAAAAATTGTTTACTCTATTTTTACAAGCCATCTTATTGAACACAAAAAGAGGCCGTGACCTATAATAAAGTCATACAGCCTCTTTTTTAATCCGCTAATTTATTTGTGAAATAAATTTATTTATTTTTCTTAGCAGCTTTGATCTGTTCTGTTAATGCAGGAACGATCTTGTTTAAGTCGCCTACGATACCATAATCTGCAACATCAAAGATAGGAGCGTTCTCATCTTTGTTGATAGCAATGATGATATCAGATTCTTCCATGCCGGCAACGTGCTGGATTGCTCCGGAGATACCGATTGCGAAGTAAACCTGAGGACGAACAGTCTTACCTGTCTGACCTACCTGAAGATCACGTGGCTTCCAGCCGGAATCTACTACTGCACGTGAGCAGCTTACAGTTCCGCCAAGTGCATCTGCTAAATCTTCCAATAATTTGAAGTTTTCAGGTGAACCAACTCCACGTCCGCCGGATACTAAGATCTTAGCGTCCATGATGTCTGCTACGTCTGAAACAGCCTTCACTACTTCTAAGATTTCAACATATTTGTTGTCCGGTGTGAATCCGGGATTGAATTCAATCACTTCTGCTTTTGCTCCCGGTACTCTTTCTGCTTTCTGCATAACACCGGGACGAACAGTTGCCATCTGAGGACGGAATTCCGGACAAGCGATTGTTGCAATTGTATTTCCACCAAAAGCAGGACGTGTCATTAATAACTGATTGTGTTTCTGCTCTTTTCCGGGTACGGCTACCATCGGGAAATCTCCGATATCAAGCTGTGTGCAGTCAGCTGTTAAACCTGTGTGTACTCTGGCGGATACTCTGGGGCCTAAATCACGTCCGATTGCAGTAGCACCAACTAACATTACGTCCGGTTTGAACTCTTTGATTACAGATGCTAATGCATGTGCATACGGCTCTGTTCTGTAGTCTTTTAATTCCGGATCATCTACCACGATAACCTTATCTGCACCGTACTCTGCTAATACATCAACAAGTCCTTTTACATCAGAACCGATGAGTACAGCAGTTACATCTGTGCCTAAATCTTTTGCAAGGTCTTTACCTTTTCCAATTAATTCTAAAGCAATTCCGCTCACTTCATTATCAACCTGCTGAGCGAAGACATATACGCCTTTATATTCTGCTAAATTCATTTTTTTTCCTTTCCATGCTCTTACGCACTCGTTAAAATATAACACTGCATCCAAAATCAGCCGGTAATCTTGCTGATATGATTAGATGACATGTTTCTCTGTCAGTTTGTCCATGATGTAAGAAACTGCTTCTGTAGGATCTAAAGCAACCTTTTCTCCTGCACCCTTACGAACTTTGTCAGAAGCTTTTGCGATCTGAGTAGGAGATCCCTTCAGACCAAGGTTAGAATCTTCAACATCCTTTAAGTCCGCTCTTCCCCAAACGGTAATCTCTTCTTTGTATGCATCAAAGATTCCGCCGGGAGTCATGTAACGAGGCTCGTTTAATTCAGCAAGTGCTGTAACAAGGCAAGGCATCTGTGCTTTCACTACATGATATCTGTCATCATATAAACGCTCAACGATTACGCTGTTGCCTTCTACCTTGATATCCTGTGCATAAGAGATAACAGGAATATTTAAGTGTTCAGAGATCTGAGGACCAACCTGTGCTGTATCACCATCGATAGCCTGACGGCCTGTGATGATCAGATCGTAATCTAAATTACGGATAGCACCTGCTAATGTCTGGGATGTAGCCCATGTATCGGCTCCACCTAATACTCTGTCTGTTACAAGGATTCCCTTGTCAGCGCCCATTGCCAATGCTTCACGAAGAACTTCTTCTGCCTTTGGAAGACCCATGGTTACAACTGTAACCTCAGCGCCATACTGGTCTTTTAATCTAAGTGCTGCTTCTAAGCCTGCTTTATCATCCGGGTTCATGATCGTAAGCATTGCTGCTCTGTCAAGTGTTCCGTCCGGTTTGAATTTAACGCCACCCTTTGTATCAGGTACCTGTTTTACGCAAACAACAATTTTCATTGTACTTATCTCCTTATTTTCATTATTTTAACAATGCGCCAGAAATAACCATACGCTGAACTTCACTTGTTCCTTCGTAGATTTCTGTGATCTTAGCATCTCTCATCATACGCTCTACATCATATTCTCTGATGTAACCGTAACCACCATGTAACTGAACTGCCTTTGTGGTTACTTCCATAGCTACTTCAGCAGCATATAATTTAGCCTGAGCAGCTTCGAAAGAGTATACAGGCTGTGTAGCTTTTGCCATAGCAGCTTTGTAAACTAACATTCTGGCAGCTTCTACCTTGGTAGCCATATCTGCTAACTGGAACTGAGTGTTCTGGAAAGCACCGATTGCACGGCCAAACTGTTTTCTTTCTTTTACGTAGTTAATGGTTGCTTCCAAAGCGCCTGCTGCAATACCAAGTGCCTGAGCAGCAATACCGATACGTCCGCCATCCAGAGTGTGCATAGCGATCGGGAAACCTTTTCCTCTCTGTCCGAGTAAGTTTTCACCCGGGATTCTGCAATCCTGGAAAATAAGTTCGTATGTTGCGGAACCACGGATACCCATTTTCTTTTCTTTTGTTCCGAATGTAAATCCTTCTGTTCCTTTTTCTACGATAAATGCAGAGAATCTCTTCTGCTTTCTGCCTTTTTTGTCTTCTACAATATCTGTGATAGCAAAGATGATATATACATCTGCTTCTTTACCGTTTGTGATAAAGCATTTAGAACCGTTTAATACCCATTCTCCTGTTGCTTCATCTAAAACGGCTTTTGTCTGCATACCCTGTGCATCTGTACCGGCACCCGGCTCTGTCAGACCGAAAGCACCTAATTTTTCACCTTTTGCAAGGGGAACTAAGTATTTCTGTTTCTGTTCTTCTGTACCGTATGTCTGGATTGGATCACAGCATAATGAGGTATGAGCAGAAACGATAACGCCTGTTGTACCGCAAACTTTTGAAAGTTCTTCTACACACATAGCGTATGTTAAAGGATCACATCCCTGTCCGCCGTATTCCTTTGGTACCGGGATTCCTAAAAATCCAACTTTTGCCATTTTTTCAACAGTTCCTCTAGGGAATACTTCTGTTTCATCCACTTCCTGAGCAAGCGGTTTTACTTCTGTTTCAGCAAATTCTCTAAACAGGCCTCTCGCCATTTCATGTTCTTTGCTTAAAGAAAAATTCATGATTCTTTCCTCCATTAAAAATTGTTTTCTCTCTTACTGGGCATCTACAGGTGTTTTGGTTCTGTCAGCATTGTATACATAGAATCCCTTGCCGCTCTTAACACCGAGATTTCCGCCACGTACCATCTTACGGATCAGAGGACATGCACGATATTTGCTGTCACCTGTTTCATTGTAAAGAACATCCATGATAGCAAGGCAGATATCAAGGCCAACGAAGTCACCTAATTCTAAAGGTCCCATTGGATGATTTGCACCAAGTTTCATAGCAGCATCAATACCGGCGATGTCAGAAACACCTTCCATTTTGATGAATGCTGCTTCGTTGATCATAGGGATCAGGATACGGTTAACAACAAAGCCTGCTGCTTCGTTTACCTGTACAGGTGTTTTTCCGATCTCTTCAGAAATCTTAACGATAGTATCCACTGTTTCCTGAGGTGTGTTAACACCGGCGATTACTTCTACTAATTTCATACGGTCTGCAGGATTGAAGAAGTGCATACCGATCATAGGACGGTTTAATCCGTTGCCGATTTCTGTGATAGAAAGGCTGGATGTGTTAGATGCAAATACACATTCCGGTTTTGCAATCTTGTCCAGTTCTGCGAAAGTTGTTTTCTTAACTTCCATATTTTCAAATGCAGCTTCTACGATCAGATCGCAGTCTGCACAAAGGTTTTCTTTTAAACCGGGAGTGATCTTAGCTACGATAGCGTCAGCCTTCTCCTGTGTCATTTTGCCTTTTTCTACCAATTTTGCATAACCTTTTGCAATTTTGTCTTTTCCGCCTTCTGCCCATTCCTGTTTGATGTCGCAGAGTGCTACTTCATATCCGTCAACCTGGGCGAATGCTTTTGCAATACCCTGTCCCATGGTTCCGGCACCAATAATACCAACCTTCATGATGGTTCCTCCTAAAATATGTTTTATTTCATAAGAGAGCATATCCCCCCGAAGAATCTCCGGAGGGTAACTCTCAAAATGCACGGATTAGCAGTTTTTGAATGGTTCTTTTACTTTTTCTTTGTTTTTGTCAAGGAAAAATGCCATTCCGTATTTCTGGTCTTCTGTTTCAAAACAGTCACCGAATAATCTTTCTTCTACTTCTACGGCTTTATCCATAGAAAGGGAGATACCTTCGTTGATTGCTTTTTTGCAGTTGCGGACAGCGATCGGCGCATTCTTTGCAATGCCTGCTGCCATCTTTTCTGCTGCAGGAAGTAATTCTTCCTGAGTATATACAGCGTTTACAAGACCGATGCGGTATGCTTCGTCAGCCTTGATATTTCTGGCTGTGTAAATCATCTGTTTTGCCATACCGGGACCTACTAAACGAGCCAGTCTCTGTGTGCCGCCAAAACCGGGTGTAATACCAAGACCAACTTCCGGCTGACCAAATACAGCATTGTCAGAGCAGATACGGATATCACAGCTCATAGCGATCTCACATCCACCACCAAGAGCAAATCCGTTGATCGCACAGATTACCGGAACCGGGAAGTTTTCAATCTTTAAGAAAACATCGTTTCCTTTTTTACCGAATGCTTCCCCTTCTGCTTTGGTAAGGGAACTCATTTCTCCGATATCAGCACCGGCAACGAAGGACTTCTGTCCGGCACCTGTTAAAATTACACATCTTACTTCGTCTAAATTGATGGCATCAAATGCAGCGTCCAATTCTTCCAATACAGTAGAATTCAATGCATTTAATGCTTTTTCACGGCTGATCGTCACAATGCCGACAGCACCTTTTTGTTCGTATACAACAAATTCCATGTTGGTATATTCCTCCCAGATTCTATTATTCCATTTCTACGATAGTAGAGCAGCCCATACCACCGCCGATACATAAGGTTGCAAGACCTTTCTTAGCACCTTTTGCCTGCATCTCATGAAGCAGGGTAACAAGGATACGGCAGCCTGAAGCACCAACCGGATGACCGAGTGCAATTGCACCACCGTTTGGATTGAGCTGTTTTTCTACATCAATGCCAAGATCTTTTCCAACTGCAACGGACTGTGCAGCGAATGCTTCGTTTGCTTCGATGATATCGAAATCTTCGATCTTCATGCCTGTTTTAGCAAGTACTTTCTTGGTAGAAGCAACAGGGCCAACACCCATGATGGACGGATCCACACCGCCAAGTGCGCCTGCAACAAATGTAGCCATAGGCTTAACACCTAATTCTTTTGCTTTTTCTTCGCTCATAACAACGATTGCTGCGGCACCGTCATTGATACCGGAAGCATTACCTGCTGTAACAACGCCGTCTGCATTGATCGGACGAAGTTTTGCAAGTGCTTCGATTGTAGAACCGTGACGAGGACCTTCGTCCACTTTGAATTCTACCATTTCTTTTTTCTTCTTAACCATTACCGGTACGATTTCTGCATCAAATGCACCACTGTTCTGAGCTGCTTCTGCCTTCTTCTGGCTGTTTAATGCAAACTCGTCTAATTCTTCTCTGGTAAGACCCCACTGCTGTGCTACATTATCAGCAGTTTTGATCATATGATAATTGTTGAATGCATCCCATAATGCATCATTTACCATGGTATCTACCAATGTACCGTTGTTCATTCTATATCCGAAACGAGCCTGCGGAACTGCATAAGGAGCCATGGACATGTTTTCCATACCGCCTGCAACTACGATATCAGCATCGCCTGCCTGAATCATCTGTGCAGCCATGTTGACACAGTTCAGACCGGAACCACATACCACGTTAACCGTAACTGCCGGTACTTCGATCGGTAATCCTGCTTTGATGGAAGCCTGACGGGCTACGTTCTGTCCAAGACCTGCCTGAATAACACAACCCATGTAAACATGATCCACCTGATCCGGAGCAACTCCTGCTCTGTTTAATGCCTCTTTGATAACGATTGCACCAAGTTCAGGTGCCGGTGTTGTGGAAAGAGAACCACCCATTGTTCCGATTGCTGTACGGCAAGCGCCAGCTAAAACAACTTTTTTTGCCATTTTTAATGACTCCTTTCATATTAAAATTTAAGATTGTTATTTTTTTGTCATTTTCAAACATATAAATTGTACCATAGCACAAAACCTTTTGCAATGTATTTTTATTTATACACAAACTCTCTCTGTACCATGAAACTGACTAAGAATAAAAGTACATCCACAAAAATCTTTACCAGCACTTCCGGAATCAGCAAAATGGCATAGAGGCGGTCAACAAAAAACGCACTCGCCATCATGATGCAGAAAGCAAGCAGCGCATATTTTACCACTGCAGTTTTTGCATTTTTGCTGCTTTTAAACACCACCTTATAGTTAACCATAAAATTGTATACTGCCGACAATACCCTTGCCAAAACAGTCGCTAACATGATGCCGGAAAAACTGCCGAGCGAAAAATCGCCCAGCACATACAAAAACACCGAAAACAACACCAGATCCACAATGCTGGAGGAAAACGACGACAGAATAAACTTTAAAAAGATACTGTAAATCCTGATGGAGTCCACGATCGGATTAAAATGACTGGTCTTGTTTTCTTCCAGATAGATGGTCTCAATCGGTACTTCCACGATCGTTCTTTTACTTTCTTTAGCTGCAAGAAGCATATTGGTCTCAAATTCAAACCTTTCTCCTTTTTCTCCAAGCAACTGTTTCATAAACGCCGCCGGAATCGCCCGAAGCCCCGTCTGGGTATCCGATATGGAAAGTCCCGTCAGCAGCTTCATCACACGGCTCGTGGTTTTGTTGCCAAACGAAGAACGTGCCGGAATCCCCGCTTTATTAAAATCACGCACGCCTAAGATCAGACTGTCCGGGTGTGCCTGCAAGGCTTCCATGCAGGCAGTTGTATCCTTTACCGTATGCTGGCCATCCGAATCAATGGTAACACAGCCTAACGCATCCGGGTCGTGGTACAGGCAGTGATGAAACGCTGTTTTCAGTGCACGTCCCTTTCCCTGATTGACGGCATGATGCAGCACCACGCACCCTAGTTGTTCCACTTTCTCAAACAGGGCACGATATTGTTCTCCCTCACTTCCATCATCCACTACGATCACCTTGGTAAATCCGGACTGCTTCAGTTCTTCTGCTAAAGCCACCAGTTTTTCATCCGGTTCATATGCCGGAACCACTACCGGGATCCGTTCATTTAACTTAGCTCTGTTCATTTTTTTTGCTCCACTGTTATTTTTATGCTTTACCGGCCGGATACCGGCACAAGCAGAATACTTCCGTTTTCTTCTTTTATCTCATAAAACGTTTCACAAACAAAAGGTTCCTTTGTCATTTTCTCAAATAATGTTTCGATTCCGCCGCCAACCGGATCCACATACAGATATCTTGCATGGGAATTGTCCATTGTCTGTTTCAGGGCATTGACATCCATATCCGGCGCCACACCGCCGTACACAACAGGAACCGGCGAGGCATAAAAACTGATATAGGTGTCCTTAACCCAGTGAATCGTATCATCATCACGCAGATAGAGTGTCCTTTGCAAAAATAAATCCTCTCCTCCATCCCCGTTTTTTAATGCAGCCGCCGCACTTAGGAAGGGTTCTGCTTCTTTTGCCATTTCATCGCGTCCCAAACGCTCTTCTTTTACCGTATCCCGATACCCCCATAGCGTCTGATAAGCCCCCGGAAGGGAAGTCGTTAACAGTACAAAAAGCAGGCAGAGCACATATCCTTTTCGGCCCTCTTTTGTAATCAGAATCCCCATAAAAAAATACAAAAGCCCCAGCGTAAACGGTGCCCCGTAGCGGGCGATGGACTTGGCCATCACATAGGGATCCTCGTACTGTAATTCCTGGGCAAAGATCGTAATATGTCCTAAAAAAATAATGCCGTATGCCATAAAAGCCGTTACCGGTACAAAGCCAAGCATCTTCTTTGCTTCTTTTCCGGACAAAAGATCATATCTTTTGTATACGGCAATCATAAGTAAGATCAGTACAAGGAGTGCTGCCGCCGAAAGATCAATGCCATAGGTCTGTTCCCCGTGCATCGGATGACAGGCAAACCCTTTTGCAAAGATCACCATTTTATCATATGCATTTTTAAAAAAAGACAGATCCCCGCTTAACGCAATCTTTACACCGGCTCCTGTTAATTTTGCCACTCTTCTGTTAAGCAGACAGAACAAAAGCCAGCTGCCCTCCACAAGCAGACAGGGCAGTATCGTAAGCAGTGTCCTTTTCCACTCCACAGCACCATGCAGCCTCTTTTTTGCCCCGCATGCCGTCTCATCCTGTTTAGATTCCTGCGGGGTAAACAGAAGGAAAAAGACCATGCCAAAGAATGCCCATTCTATCCCGACCGATTTTGTCAGGACCAGTACGCTGCTATGGAGAATGATCCGTCCATAATAAAAAGCGTCCCCATGTCCTTTTTTATCCACAACCGCCCACAGCAGGGCACCATACACAATACCCATGGTCACATCTGCGCAGGTTCCTTCCTTTGCAATGCCATCCACAATGCCCGGCACCAGAAAGATTCCCATAAGTCCCGCAAGCAAAAACCATGGCTTTCGATCCGGTATCTTTTTTAGAAGCGGGAGTAAATAGATCAGATTCAGACAATGATATGCCGCAAACATCAGTCCTTCACAAAATACATTCGGTTGCAAATGCAAAAACAGCCACTTAAATACCTGCAATGCCGGCGGATAATCGCCAAACTCCGGTGCAACATTGCCATATTTACCGGCAAAACCACCATTGTAATACAATGCTTTGGCATCCACTGCCCAGTAATTGATATCATCCCACCAAAGCGCGATCTTATCTTTGAGTAAAAATGTCATACATACGCAGACGCCTACAAAAAGAAGCACTTTCCAACTGCACAAAATGTCCCTGATTCCGGAAAATTTCCTCACGACCACAATTCCCGCAAGCAGTCCGATCGCAAGATAATCAATCCATGCCAGTGCCTTAAAAAACGCCAGTCCGTACAGGAGCAGAATAACCGCGGACACCACAACCGGAAGCGTGTCATAAATATCTTCCTTTATCCGCACCGCTAAAAATGCAGCAAAAAATAATATCGCAAAAAGGGTAATATAGCCCATGTCCATCCCCCTGTCCCAATCGTTTTCCTTTTCTGTCGAAGCATGCACTGAAAGGTGCACCAAATGATGCCATGCTTTGCAAGTCATCTTACCGGACAGAAAAAACGGAGAAATGTTTCCATTCCTCCGCTCATTATAAAGAAAATCTTCTTGGGTTGCAATATAAAAGACTTATACTTCCGGTTCAATCAGTCCGTATGTGTTGCCTTTTCTCTTGTATACGACGTTCACCTGATCGGTCTCTGCATTGCAGAATACAAAGAAATTATGTCCGGTCAGTTCCATCTGGATGCAGGCATCTTCGGCATACATGGGTTTGATGTCAAATTTCTTGGTACGGACAATCTTTACTTCCTCATCCTCTTCGTACTCTTTTTCCATAAACTCCGGTCTGAAATAGTGGCTTGCCTGTTGTCTTTCGATCAGTTTGTTCTTATATTTTTTTAACTGGCGTTCAATGATCTCCTCTACTAAATCAATGGATACATACATGTCACTGCTGATCTGCTCGGAACGTATCACGCTGCCTTTGACGGGAATCGTTACTTCGATCTTCTGTCTGTCTTTTTCAACACTCAATGTAACATGTACCTCTGTCTCCGGTGTGAAATACTTTTCCAGTTTGCCGATCTTATCTTCTACTGCACTCTTAAGACCCGGTGTTACATCAATGTTTCTTCCTGTGATTATAAATTTCATAAAGAATCATCCCTTCTGTTCCTAGACTCCATTAACGAGGTTTCTCTGTTAATGTAATCTGATTTTACCACATTTTCTAACCATTTGTCTATATTATGCTTAATTTTCAGAAAATTTTAATAATTATTTTCGCTTTGTCTTTCTTTGACAAATTCAAGCCTTTTTTCAAAATAATTTTTTTTTATTACTTCTTCACAAAACACCTGTTCAAAATTTCTCCAAAAATCTTCCTCTTTTTCCGCATTTTGAAATGTGAATAATGTGAATAAGTTCGTGCATAACTAGCACTTTCAGTGATTTTCAGCTTTTTAATTGTGGATATCTTTTTGCGGCCTATTTTCCTTTTTTTATCTTTTTCGACATCTTTTGTCTAAATTGCACAATTTATGACTTTTTTCTCTCCAAATGTTGAAAAAAATAGTTTCAGACAAATAAAACGAGTTCTTTGCCACATCCAAAATTAACCAAACCAGTCAATGGTTTTATAGACCCAATCAGTCAATAAATGAGTGTTTTTTGTGCAATAGATTATTTCAAAGAAATTTCCTATTGCGCAAAAAAAGACCCGCAGATATCTCTGCGAGTCTTTACATTCTGATTTATTATTAGAAAATACGTCTTACACACAATGGCTGACGGTATGTTGCATTGGATACGATGATACCTGTCTTGGAGGTAGATGCATGCACGATCTGCCCATTGCCAATGTAGATTGCTACGTGTCCGGAGTAACATACGATATCACCCGGCTGAGCATTGCCGATACCACCAACATCATAACCAACATTACGGTCTGCTGCGGAAGAATGAGGAAGGGATACACCAAAGTTGGCATATACACTCATAACAAATCCGGAACAGTCAGCACCGTTTGTTAAGGAGGTACCACCATATACATATGGATTACCAACAAACTGTAATGCGTAATTGGCTACGCTTGAACCGGTACCGCTTCCGCTTGCTGTTACCACGGGTGCGGAAGTACTCTCTGATTTTCTTGCTGCTTCTGCTTTTGCAGCTGCGGCATTTGCTTCTTCTCTTGCTTTTCTTTCTTTTTCCAAACGGGCTTCTTCTTCTGCCTTGGACTCCGCTTCCACAAATTCTGTGGAAAGTGTTACATAGTCCGTAGAAACATATCCGAAACCTTCTTCGATATCAACCTTAACCCAGTCATCCAGTTCTTCGGTTACGACCAGTTCATCTTCGATCGGAACCAGACCCAATACCGTAGCTTCTAAACTCGGCTCTTCCCGAACCTTTAAGGTTGTGGTGGTAACCGTTGCGATGCGGACACCGACTTCTCTTGCCAGTTCTATAGCATCCTCTCCGGTCACGCAATACTCTGCTTTTACATATCCCATACAACTGCCGGAAGAAATCTGATACCAGCCGTTTTCTTCCTCTATGAAGTAGCCAACGGATTCGTCATACAATTTACCAACGATCTCACCGTCTTCACTTGGGATATCACGCACATTCACATAATCATTAACCTGTGCGATAACCAATGTCTTAAATAATTCTTCTTCTGCCTCGGCATCCTTCTTGGCTGCCGCCTCTAACAATGCTTTGGTGTCGATCGGTTCGACGATCTCTTTATCCAGTGTAATGGAGGCGTTTTCAAACATCGTTACTTCGTTGTCAGAAACCGATTCCCCTGCGGCTTCCTTATTCTGTTTTACTTTGTTGATTGCTTCTTCTTTCACTATCTTAACAGATTGGCCCTCTTCCAGTTCAAGGCCCATTCCTGCTGCCGGTAGGATCGAAGACAGTCCGGTTGCACCTGCGCTCATGCCGCTGCTCATAAAAAACAGTGCCGCTGACATCGCACATAATGCAGTCTTCCCTGCAATTTTCTTCATATTGTACCCCATATAATTGTTACAAATTTATTACAACTGTTACAAATATAACACTACACAGCTTCCTTGTCAACTAAAAATGAATATCGGAACGTTCCCTCCGTGTAGGATGTGGTGGAAAATACGACTTATATATTGTATAATCAGTAGAAAATAAAAGAATATTAGACGAGGTTTTTTATGAATACATCCGGAACAATCCTGATTACCGGTGCATCCCGTGGGATCGGCCGAAGCATTGCCAAAGCATGTGCTCCCTATTTTGATACCATGTTCATCACCTGTAAACATACAAAAGCAGAACTTCTCTCCTTAAAAGAAGAACTGGAGCAAAACCACTCCATCCACTGCATTCCCTTTGTCGGGGATATGGGGGATCCTGATTTTGTTTCCCGTATCTTTGAATCGATCACACGCCTTGATGTTCTGATCAACAATGCGGGGATTTCCCATATCGGCTTATTATCCGATATGTCCATTAAGCAGTGGCATAACGTTATCAATACCAATCTGAATGCTGCGTTTTACACCAGCCGCCTTGCCGTTCCGCTCATGGTTTCCCAAAAAAGCGGCAGGATCCTCAATATTTCTTCCATCTGGGGCAATGTCGGTGCCTCCATGGAAGTGGCCTATTCTGCATCCAAGGGCGGTATCAATAGTTTTACCAAAGCCCTGGCAAAAGAACTTGCACCCAGCAACATTCAGGTCAATGCCATCGCCTGCGGTGTGATCGATACGGATATGAACCGCTGTTTTACTGAAGAAGAACGCCGCATGATTATAGAAGAAATACCTGCCGACCGCATGGGCACTCCCGATGAAGTCGGCCAGATGGTAATTTCTCTTTTGCAGGCACCTGCTTATCTGACCGGTCAGATCATCACCTTAGACGGCGGGTATCAATAAGCAGGAATGCTCCACCCAGTACGAGCAGACCGCCCACTACATAAAAGATTATGGCTCCCCTTCCTCCGGTTTTCGGGAAAGAAACCGTAGCGGTTTTTGTCAGCGTCAGAGTGCCTTTGTAAGTTGTTTTGACACCTGTTTGGGGATTTTCTGTTGGTAACTGCGTATTATCAACAGAATGCACATTATCATCTACCGCAAGTTGCCCATCCTCGGCAATCGTCAGGGTAATCGTTCCCCCGTCATTGTAATTATCCGGTCTGTCCGTTTCTGTCAGTGTATAGGTACCTTCTCCCAGTCCGTTAAAAGAAAGAATTCCGTTTTCAGTCGTAGTTAAAACAGATTCCGCGTCTGCAAAGACCGGTGTCGTAATCTCTTCGTTACTCGTCGGCACCGAATAATACTCCCGATCTTCATTCTGTAATGTATACTTCACTCCGGGAAGGGCATTTCCCAATCCGTTTTGAACCTTCAGGTCAAAACCATAGGTGTAGAAGGAAAGGT
>CAYLSH010000007.1:0-48504 GCA_964386235.1 uncultured Lachnospiraceae bacterium
GTATGATTACTCTTTTGATTTTCATGTATTTACCTGACATGGTGGTGTACCTCCTAAATTTGTTTGTTTATTACCAATAGCAGGGACATTTCCATTTTAATACCACTTTATTAAAATTGCTTCATAGTATACACTTAATACATTGTCATTCTGGTCCATATTAAAACTCAAACAGAAAAATACTTCCGGATATCTTTCGTCTATATAAGCATAATTAATATTGTACTGCGCTTCCAATCCATCATGATTCCATCTTTTATTTTTGTAAACAACTCCATCTTCGTAAGGCTCACCATACTTTTCCAATACTTGTTCTCGCGAATCTCCTAATGCAATTCCTCTATATGTTGTTTGATTATATACATTATCACATTCGGTGTCCGGACTATTTTTATCACATATTACTGTACAACCACCCCTCTTACCAGAACCATATTCATCTATGAAGTTTATATCCCCAGTAGTATAATGAATATTATAATCTTCATAGGATATTTCAGCTATTTCAGTTGTTTCGATTATTTCTTCCTCTGTCGTAGTTTCCGACTCTTCTGTCTCGGTTTGAATTACTTCTGTTTCGCTTTCTTGAACCTCTGTTGACTCTACACTTTCTGTTGTAACTACTTCTATTTCTTCTGTCTCGGTTTCTTTAACTATACTGTTTGTTTCTGTTTGCTCTGTTGAGTTATCCTTATTTCCGCAAGCCATAATGCAAACTGAAAATGTTAAACTTAACAATGCTACAAGTAATTTTCTTCTCATAAGTATTATCTGCCCTTTCTATGACATCATTAATTGCCACTTGTGCCATTATACTATTTATTAGGTTTTCTATCAATATTTCCTTACCTTTATTCTAGATATCAAAAAAGAACACTGTCTTACAGGAATTCATGGTGCCTTCTACAAAAGTTTCGGCTCCGTGCCCCTGTGTTTTATGGCAACGGATCTTCCGATCCTCCACAACAATATAGCCCGGACAGGAAAAACCGGATTCCGGCGTCACTACTTTTTCTTCTAAAGCGGCCGCTGCCGTGGCGACTTTAAATATGGAGCCCGGCTCATAAGTATCGTTGATGCAGCCGTTACGCCACATATTGTTCAGCCGGTTCATTTTCTGTTCTTCAGAAAGACTTTCCTTAGCGACTGTTTCTTCCGTACTGAATGTATAGGGATGATTCAGATCAAATTCCGGCACATTGACCATCGCCATCACTTCGCCATTTTGAGGGTTCATCACAATGATGCTGACACTCTCTGCTTCTTTTGTCCTGAGTGCCTGATAGGCAAGTTGCATGGCATAGGACTGAATGTTGCGATCCAGACTCACGCAGAGATTTTCTCCCGGTATCGGTTCAATTCTTTCTTCTCCCCACTGCGACAGTTCCACGCCTCTCGCATCCGTATATGTTAAAATGGTGCCGTTTTTACCCATCAGAATATCATCATAGATGACTTCCAGCCCTATGATGCCCTGGTTATCGCCACCGGTAAATCCCAATACTTTAGAAGCCAGTTCGCCGTAGGGATAATACCGTTTATAGCCGTCATCCACCTTGATTCCGTCCAGATTGGCTTTCCTGATTTCATCTCCGATTGCCTTATCCACATTGTTTTTAATTTTCTCGATAGAGGTTACTTTTTCAACCCTTTTCCTGACATATTCTTCCGAAAGATCCAGTTTTAGGCAGAGCAGTTCAATCACTTTTTCCGGCTCCGTAATCTGATTATGGATGACAGAAATACTGCACACCGTCACATTATCCGCCAGCACCATTCCGGTAGAATCCAGTATTTTTCCTCTTTGTGCTTTGATGCTTCTTTCACGCTGATGAAGATCCACTGCCTTATCCGTATAGTATTCCGATTTTGAAATCATAAGATAAGTCAGACGGACAGATAACAGGAGCAAAATTGCCATACAGCAGATTGCTAAAATCAGGATCTTCTTACGATATTTCGTCTTGTTTTTTACCATTTATACACCATACAAAAAAACGGGGATTAGTTCAATCTATTCCCCATTTTTTATGGTTATTCCTCGGTCTGTTGCGAAGTTGCTTCCTCCGTAGCCGGTTCCGTATGGTTTTCGTCCGCTGCCGGATCGGCATTGTCCTTGAGCATATTGCCGGTTAGCGGTGCCGTATCCACATTATTGCTGTTTATTTCATCCTCACTGACGGGTGTGGAGGAAGTGGTATCCCCACCGTTAGGATCAACGGAACCATCCTCATTTACTTCCGGCTGGGGTTCTTCTTTAGTTTTTTCCTCTTCTTTGTCCACTACATTTGCCTTTTTCACCGCAATATTCAGTGCATCCAGTTCCGCCTGTTCCGTTTCGGACAATTCTTCCGTCATATAGATATTCATATAGGGAAGTACTTCTGTAAAAATACCACGCACGATACGCGTTGCAAACTTAGCATCATCCTGATACACCGTATTCGGTCTGTCCACAACCACATAAATGGCAACCTGGGGATTGTCCGCCGGTGCATATCCCATAAAAGAAACCACGTAATTGGTTTTATCACGCGGAATGGTCTCCGCCGTTCCCGTCTTACCGCCGATCGCATATCCTGCCGGGCGTGCCGTCTTACCGGTACCATTTACCACTACACCGTTACAGTAATCCACGATCTTGCGACTGGTCTCGGCAGAAACTGTCTGCTTTACTACACGGGGTGAAATATTTTTCACTACCGAACCGTCCGAAGCCGTAATTTTGCTTACCATATGGGGTTCATAATAGTAGCCGCCATTGACCAGGGAACAAAAAGAAGCGATCATCTGGATCATGGTCACATTATAGCCCTGTCCGAAAGTTGATGTCGCAAGTTCGGTTTCCCCCATGCTTTTATCGTTAAATACCAGATTCTCCGTTCTTGCTTCTCCCGCAAGATCGATATTGGTTTTCAGTCCAAAATTGAAACGTTCCTGATATTCCAAAAAAGTGGTTTTCCCTATCTGTTTTCCCATTAACATAAGTGCCACGTTGCAGGACTGTTCCACAGACTGCTGTACGGACAAGGTACCGTCACCGCCGGCCTTATAGTTATGGCATTTGATGTCATAATCGCCCACGTGAAGCTGACCATTACAGGTGTAATACTCATCCCCCGTCATCTTGCCGGACTCCAGACCCGCCGCCACGGTAAAGGGTTTTGCGGTCGAACCCGGTTCATAGGTATCCTGGATACAATAATTCTTCCAGAGATTGTAAAGGTTCTGATACAATACATCCTCATCTTTAAGCACTTCATCCACATTTTCTTCTGTGATGATCGTGCCTTCTTCATCCATCTTACCTTCCGCCGTATATAAACGGCTTCCTATCAGGTTGTCCGTATTGCGCACGTCATTTAAATCAAAATTGGGATAACTTGCCATGGCAAGCACTTCCCCGCTATTTACATCCATCATGATGCAGCTGACATTTCTCGCACCATTTCCCGTTCTCGCAACATTTTTATTCTCCTCATTGAACTGATAGAGGTATTTTTCTACAATGGACTGGATATTCGAATCAATCGTGGACACAATGTTATAGCCATCCGTTGCTGCAATCGTAGTTCTTTCCAGTGCTTCATCATCATTCAGATAACCGTACTCACGCCCGTTTGTGCCGTTTAAGGTGTCATTGTAATAGCCTTCCAAACCAAAAGTTGCCGTATTGTCCTTTCCGGTAAAACCAATTACATCACTGGCAAGCGATCCGTTGGGATACATTCTCTTATACTCTTCCTCAAACCAGACGCCCTTGATTCCCGGATAGTTCTCCGTGTCGTTCTGCATCTGTACAAAAGGACTGATTTCATCATAGGTAAGTTGTTTTAACGTAACGTAATAACGCGACGTCGGATTGTCCGCGATATAACTTCTTGCCGCACCCTCATCAAATTCCGGAAAACAACTGCCAAGTGCCGTCAGGGTCGGTTCAAGATAATCCTTTTTTTCCAAAAGGTTTTTACAATCTATGACCAGATTGTATACTTTTTCACTGACCGCCAGTTTAATTCCGTTTTTATCAAGAATATCCCCCCGTTTATAGGGAATCGTAGAACTGGAATAGGACTGCTGGCTTAAGATCTGTCGTTTATACTGTTCACCTTTTGTATTATTGATATAAATCAATCTGGCACTTAAGCCCATGAAAGCCAGTAGTACAATCATAAAAAGTACTACCAGCTTCTTTTGCATTTTACCCGTGAATTCTCTGTATTTGGTTTGTTTACCGGCATTCTGCCGATACTGATTTCTGCCGTTTGCCATCTTTATACCTTTCCGTGCTTTTATTCCGGCATTTTTTCCAACTGCCTTACATAGTCACTTCCTTCTCCGGAAACCATGACTACCTGTCCTTCTTTTGCGTAGGACATCCCCAGTTCTTCTATCGCAATCCGTTTAATCTCTTCCATATCCAATGATGTATTGATTCTCTCCAATTGTTCATCGTTGGAAAGGCGTATATCATTTAACCGGCTTTCAAGCGTTGCTACCTGTTTAATGCTCACGGTTAATTTGGACTGCACCTGCAAATAGCCGATCAGCATCATCCCCGTAAGCACCATGGCTGCTGCCAAAAACAGAACATAGGGAAGATTCATGTAGTGTAATCTTTCCTGATTTTTCTTTACGACCCGGTTCACTTTACGCGGCGGCTGCTGTAACTCCTTTACCGTATCCGTTTTTCTTACGGTGTTGCCTTCCACATAGGTACGTCTCTGATATTCAGTTTGTCGGTTTGGTACTTGTCTTCTTTGACGCGTATTCACCTTCAGACTCCCTCACTTATTATTTCTTTGCAAAAATTACTGCGCCCTTTCAAACACTCTTAGTTTGGCACTTTTCGAGCGCGAGTTTTCTATTAATTCCTCTTCACACGGTAAAACCGGTTTTCGATACACCGATTTTCCCATGGAAACCTTGCCGCATACACATACCGGAAATTCCGGCGGACAGGTACATGGATGTTCGTTTTTCTTAAATGCAGATTTTACAATGCGATCTTCCAGTGAATGGAAGGTAATGATTGCCAGTCTTCCACCCGGATTGAGAAGGGATATCATCTCATCCATGGAATCCCGCAGCACATCCAATTCTTTGTTACATTCTATCCTGATCGCCTGAAACACCCTCTTGGAGGGATGACCGTTCATCCTGCATTTTGCCGGAATCGCCGCCCTTATAATCTCATTCAATTCATAAGTTGTGGCAATTTCCTGATTCTGTCTGTTCCTGACGATATGTTTTGCTATATTCTGTGCAAATTGTTCTTCTCCGTAATCCCGGAAAATACGAAACAGTTCTTTTTCCGAATACGAATTGACAATCTCTTTTGCCGTCAGCGTCTGTCTTCTGTCCATACGCATGTCCAGCTCAGTATCGTACTTATAGGAAAAACCCCTGTCCACGGTATCTAACTGGTAGGAAGAAACGCCTAGATCCAGTACAATGCCATCCACTTTATCTATGCCAAGATCCCGCAATACCTGTCCCATATTACAGTAATTACTACGAACAATACTCACACGATCTTGAAACTCTTCCAATCGTTTTGTCGCTGCTGCAATAGCGTCTTCATCCTGATCGATCCCGATCAGCCTTCCCTTATCCGAAAGTCTTTTGCAGATCTCATAGGAATGTCCGCCACCACCCAGCGTTCCATCCACATATATACCGTCCGGCCTGATCGCCAGACCTTCTATTGTTTCTTCCAACAATACTGATTTGTGCTTAAAATCCATTCTGATCCACTCCAAATGCCTATATCCATGCAGTGTTTCCTAAATACCAAGGCCAAGTTCCGCCATATGCTCTGCAATCTCATCCATATCTTCATAGGATGCGGTACCTTCCCATCTCTCACGGCTCCAGATTTCTACTCTGCTTGCCACACCGATTAATACCACATCTTTTTGAAGTTCTGAAAACTCACGCAGTACGGACGGAATCAGAATTCTGCCCTGCTTGTCCACTTCCACGCTGGCAGCTCCGGCCAAAAAGAAACGCACAAATTTTCTTGCATCCTTATTCGTAATCGGTAATGCTTTTAATTTTTCTTCAAAAGCAGCCCACTCGTTGTTATCGTACACAAACAGGCAGCCATCCAGTCCCTTCGTCACCACAAATTCGTCACCCAGTAATTCACGAAATTTAGAAGGGATGATCACTCTGCCTTTGGGGTCAATTGTATGATTGTACTCACCCATAAACATAACAACCACCTGCTCTCAAAATGGTCTGTCACGGATCGTAAACGAACCACTTTTCTCCACTTCGTTCCACTTTCCACCACTTTATGGTCAATTTTACGTTATTTTTCACAAGAATGCAAGTAAAAAAGCAAAAAAAACACACATTTCCATAATTTGGAATGTGTGTTTTTCGTCATTTTCTACATATTGTGTTTATTTTTAAAATATCAACCAAATATAGTGTGGGCTGTTTTTGCCCTCTTATACATTAAAACGAAAGAGAATTACGTCTCCATCCTTAACCACGTATTCTTTTCCTTCCATGCCAACAAGACCTTTTTCCCTTGCTGCGGATAAGGATCCCTGTTCTAAGAGGTCCTTATAGTTTACAACCTCCGCTTTGATAAATCCTCTTTCGAAATCCGTATGAATCTTGCCCGCCGCCTGGGGAGCCTTCGTTCCCACTTTGATCGTCCATGCTCTGGTCTCATCCTCTCCCGCTGTCAGATAACTGATCAGTCCGAGAAGTTTATAGCTTGCCTTAATCAGTTTTTCAAGACCGGATTCTTCCAATCCAAGATCTTCCAAAAACATGGCCTTTTCATCATCATCCAGTTCGGAAATCTCCTGTTCGATCTGGGCACAGATTACGAATACTTCGCTTCCGTTTTCAGCAGCGTATTCTCTGACTGCTGCCACGCCGTCATTATCCGCCCCGTCATTTTTAAGATCATCCTCGGATACATTGGCTGCATAGATAACCGGTTTTGCCGTTAAAAGATTGTAAGTAGCAAACAGCGCTTCCTCATCTTCATCTGCCGGTTCATATGCCATGGCGAGTTTTCCATCTTCTAAGAGTGCCTTTACTTTCTTGAGCAGTTCCAATTCTTTGCCAAGGCTCTTGTCCATCCGGGCTGCTTTCTCCACTTTTGCCAAACGTCTTTCCAGGATCTCTATATCAGAAAAAATCAGTTCCAAATTAATCGTCTCAATATCACGAAGCGGATTTACCGAACCATCCACATGGATGACATTGGGATCCTCAAAACATCTTACAACATGCACAATCGCATCCACTTCACGGATATTACTTAAAAACTGGTTGCCCAGTCCCTCTCCCTTGGATGCTCCCTTTACCAGTCCGGCGATATCCACAAATTCAATAACAGCCGGTGTCACTTTCTTGGACTGGTACATATCTCCCAATAATTTCAAGCGGAAATCCGGCACAGTTACGATGCCCACATTCGGGTCAATCGTACAAAACGGATAATTGGCCGATTCGGCTCCCGCCTTTGTAAGTGAATTAAATAATGTACTTTTTCCTACGTTGGGTAACCCCACGATTCCTAATTTCATAATTCTATATACCTCCTTAAAAACCTTTATTTTATGGGCTTTCTCGGCTCTTCAGTTTCTTAGGTGTACCAATTAGTGTACCAATTGATGATTTTTTGCATCAAGATATATAGAATTACATTCCGGTTACACCACCTTCAAAGCTTCTGCCACAAGGTTAATTTCTTTTAATTTTTCTTCTTCGGTTATATGAACATATAAGTTCATCGTAATACCAATGTTAGAGTGTCCCAGGATCTTCTGCAATGTCTTAGGCATCATACCGCCTTCGATACATCTGGTAGCAAAGGTATGTCTCAGCACGTGCATCGAGAAACGCTTAATACCAACCTTGTCGCAAATCTTAAACAATGCTGTATCGTATGTGCTGTTCTTTACCGGTTCGCCCTTCCTACAGAGAAAAACCTGTTCAGACCATTCCATTGGAATCACTTTAATCTTTCGATTCTTTTCCTTTTGAGCTTTAAGGATCCTGATTGCTTCATCAGTTAATGGAATTGTCCTGTATCCAGATTTACTCTTGGGTGGTCCTACTCTCCATTCACCAACTTTGTAGCGAAACTCCATGCTTCTCTGAATCGTTAATGTCTTACTCTCGAAGTCAATGTCTTCCCACTTCAGTCCTACAAGTTCTCCAGTACGCAGACCTGTCTGCAAGATAAACCTATACTGATTCTCATAGCTCTGACCTGTTGCGCCCTCTAAGAACTTCTTCTGAGTCTCAATCGTCAACGCCTCCTTTTTATCAGAAGGTTTTCCCATGTCACTCTTAACGGACTTCTTGCAAGGATTATTGATAATGACATCATTTTCCTTTGCAAATTCCAACATGTTATAGAGGGCAATTCTTGTCTGATAGATTGTTGTGGTTCTGTAACCGTCATCTGCCATATCTGAAAATATCTTCTGACAATGAATCGGCTTCACCTCTGTAAGAAGTTTCTTTCCGATTACTGCCTTGATATTCCTCTCATAGCGCTCCGTATAGTTCCTGACTGTATTCGGCCTCACAGTCTTTTTCTTCACGCTAATCCAATACTCAAACCACGCATCCACCAACATATCAGTTGCATTCTCTATGTCAGTATGCTCATCAATATATGTTGCATCAGCAATCCACTGTCTGCATTCTTGTAATTTCTTGAAACGCTTCGACTGTCTACGACCATGCTTATCTGTAAAACGCGCTACATATAAACCATTTGCCTGCTGGACAATTCCAACGCCAAGCTCCTTACCTTTAAGGTCTTTTCCCATTTTCGGCTCCTTTCCAAAAAGAAGCCCCAAAATAGCAGTTAATATTATACTACATAGGGGCTTCAATTTCAATGAAAATTTGTACATAGTCGCATAGTCACCAGAAAGTCCACTGGTTGTTATATTTCTATGCTTTCTGATATGAACTTTTCAAACTCCCTTCGTTTCACTAACTTTTTATTTCCAACGTATAGTACGAAGGGACATCTAGGAGCTCTCAATAGGTTTTCGAGCTTGTTAATGCCTATATTTGAGTACTCTGCCGCCTCCTTTATAGTAAGTGTCACCTTCTGAGGAATAGGAACCCTCTCAGGCTCTGTAGGCCGGTTATTTGAATAGACTCTAATAGCAGTTTGATCTCTGTCCATATATCATACACCTCCTCGTTTTGAGGCTATGATATTGGTCAAACTACTCACCTAATGGTTGGTTTGAAAATTTATTTTTTTAATATTTTGATGGTATTCTCATCTCTTTCCCCATCAAAGAACTTATCCAGCACAGCACCAAATAGCTCCTGCTCCGGATCTGCCAATTCAAATAATGTCATGCAGGATTTCAGCTTCATATCATCCGGCCAGTCAAATACTTCTACTGCATCATTTGTCTCAAGTGCCAAAAGCGACTCACACAGTTCCTTCGTATGCGTACCAAGCACCTCATTCTGCAAATACGCCCTTGCTTCTCCTAAATCCGATATTGAATAAAACTGAGAAGTTCTACTAAAGCCAAGTCCTGCAATCTGTGGAAAGATATACCACATCCAATGAGTGCGCTTATATCCCGCCTTCACTTCCCTCAGTGCTCTCTGATAAGCCTTTTCATGAGCTTCAATAAATCTACTCAAATCATATTTCTTTTCTGCTCCAAACGCTTCACAGAAGGCATCATAATTCTGAGTTTCGTAACCACCACAGAATACAGCATACTCAATCGTCTCAAAATAAGAAGCATATTTCTCCTGTATCGTTTTGAAAGCTCTGGCTACAACCGCTGGTGGATTACAAAAAGCTCCACACCCGAAAGCTCCCAATATAAGAACTTCCGCACCATTTGCCACTGCCACCCTGAATACTCTTTCTAATCTCTGTAAATGAAGCTCATACAAGCCATCATCTTCAATATCTGCAGGAGCATTACCAGCAAAAGGATTCATCAAATTGCTTGGCATATCTCTTAGATTAGGAGCCGCACAGGTGATCACGTCTACTTGATACCAATCCTTCTCCCCCATCCTCTCCGGGAAAGAAATATCACTCTTAAACACAATCACACCCGGTGTATATAAGCAATCATCATTATAAAGCGGATCCCCAGCTTTACGATGAGGCTTATAAAACTTATACCACATCATATCAATATTCAGACAAGGATACAGTGTGCTACATCTACAAAGACATTCCTCCTGAGCAGAGCTACCGTGTGTCACGCCGCCACCAGGATTTGTAGAAGATGCAAAATTAAGTACCGCAACCTTCTTACCTGCTCTTGCGTAGACAGATGCCGCTTCAAAGCTTCTCTTTGTTGAAACCACAGTCTTACAGCTAAGTCCTTTATTCTCAGGAACATCTATCTCTTCTGCTTCCAAATACAACTTCTGTTTATTCACAGATTCCTTAATCGCCTGCTGCAACCTACTGCTGCCATTCATAAGCTCGACGGAATCATTAAAAATTTCTACATTTTTCGTTCTTCTATCCATCTATAATCACTCCAATCCTTCGCACATTCCCTCAATCCACTCGCGCTTTTTAATCACTGCTAGCCACTCCTTCGGAATCTCTTCATATCCATAAAATAATCCTGCAAGTCCTCCAGCGATTGCAGCCACTGTATCCGTATCATCTCCAAGATTTACAGCCTTAAGCATACATTCCTTATAAGAATCCGTTGTAATCAGACACCATACTGCTGCCTCAATTGAATCAATTACATACCCGGAAGTCCTAATCTGATTTTCCGGAACATCTTTAAACTCAAATAAATGGAATAACCTTCCCAGATAAGCCATTTCGGTCAGATTGCTGATATCTCTTCCATAATATTTTAAGCCATTATCAATTCCTTCCTGCAGCAATGCTCCAAGGACAGGTTTCTGTTCTTTCTTAATTCCATCGATAATACTCTTAACCATAAAGTAATAAATACCGCAGCAAATCTTACTTCTAATATGATTATGAGTAAGTCCGCTAATAATATGAATTCCCTCAATTGCTTCGTCTTCGGAAGTGCATACCTTCTTCTGTCTATCATAGTAATACAAACAGGCTGGCAGTATTCGCATCAAAGCTCCATTGCCATTTGCATATTCTCCTGTAGAACCACAAGTCTTAATATCCGGAAGTTTTGCAAACTTATATATGGCACTGCTACAGGTATTACCCTGATCAAAAGCTTCGCCAAAAGGTGTATATTCACCCTTCAGTTCCCACTTTACAAAACGCATCATGATGTCCGTTGGATTAGCTTCCTTCTTTTCGATAATACTTGCAAGTGTTGCCAATGCCATCGAGCTGTCATCGGACCAGGTGCCTTCCGGCATATTATAAACACCGCCGGCTTCCATACCAGTTACAATACCTTCTGGTCTATTCTTTATTTCATCTCTTGATAAAAACTGTACCGGGACACCAAGCGCATCTCCAACAACAAGCCCCATCATACCATCAAGCCAAATATTCTTTTTCATAAGCCACGCCCTCTCTTTCCTTTGATGATATGACTATATCATAAGCACTTTTCAAACCGGTCTCTTCAAAAGCGACCGCTTCAAATGATTAGAGCAGCCAATCGGCTGCCCCATAAATCTATACATTTTGGACTTTTAATTCTTCTGTTGGTAAATAATAAATCTTTCCATTTTTTGAAATAAGTTGTACGTCCTGTCCATACAATTCTGATTTATTCAGTCGTGCCTCGTGATTTACTTCAGTACTCTGAACCCCGATCATCTCAACAACATTATCAGCAACAGAAGCATAGTTAAAGGTATCATCAAACAATCCTGGTAGCCAATGAATAACTCCATCAAATCCCTGACGTTTTCTTTTATTCTCGGATGTATCAATCGCAAGTCTCGAAACATTTCCATTGTGCCAGTCAGCAAGAATAGCCAGAGAATCTGCTGCTTGCTTAATATATGTAGGAAGAAGTGCTGTGCATTGTTCTCTTGAAACATCACCCATATTAAGTGCGTATTTTAACTCTGAAATCTTGTTCATCACCTCAAGTAATGTCTGCTGATAAACATACCAATTTTGCGCATCTCTGACTTCTTTCTCATAGGCCTCATAATCCAACTCCTTCTTCTTAGCAAAGTCGGCAACCGTAAGATTAGCTTGCCCTAACAATTCTAAACACTGATCTTCCAATTTATTCAAGTGATCCAACTCACTTTTTCTCAGAGTATCATTTTCAAGTATCTCTCCCTGAAATGCAGATATTTTCTTTACCTGCGCAACCAAAGCAAATACTTTACTCTTATACTCATTGTCCTGAAAACTCGAAATCTTCTCCAATCCGTCACTAATCTCTGACAATTCAGCATTGATTTGAGTCATGTAATATTGTCCAACAATCATAGAAGCGACTCCCATAGCTGCTGCAGCTGTATTGGCCACTGCAGTACCTGTCTTCTCTACTGCCACAAGATTAGCATGCCCTTTTATTCCATCTGCTCCGTGATAAATGCCTCTAACAGCACCCTCCATTGCTTTTGAATCTGTAAGCTTTGCTCCTGCAGGTATTATTGCACGATATACAGTATCGCCAGCTGCTTGAACTGCATTCGCTGCAGCAACACCTGCCTGACCTAATCCCGGAACCAAGCTATCAATACGTGCTAATACTTTTTCATCTTTCACTTCAACAAGTGAAGAATCATCTAAGAACATCTCTATCGGTAATTGCTCTATTTGAATTGTTAATTCGTTTACTGTTTCAGAAGTACCAGCGACAATATCACCGGAATTGCTTATCACAATTTCATTCTTTGTGATCTCTTCTTTTTCTATTTTCTTTTTCCAGAAAAACATACCCAATCCAAGAGCAATCGCTACAACCACGACAGCTATTATAACGTATTGCATACTCAGTCTCCTTCCTTATTCTTACGCCCTTCTACTCTTATGGCGTCTCTGGTAATCCTCTCTGATTGGTGCACAACAAGCAAATACGGCTTCATCCATTTCCACTCTGCTCTTAGATCTACGAACTGCAGATACTGTTTCAGAAAGAACTCTATAATTCAAGGCTGTACCTTCCTTGTCACACTCGTAATTGATTGCTCTGTCTGCTCCGATACCAAATCTTCCTGCAACTTCTATCGCATCAATGTTTGCTCCCAGGAATAAGAACTCCCATCCATACTTTTCTTTTTCCTTCTCAACCATTTTCTTCACTTTATCAAAGGAATACTTATGGCTGGCATTCTCCATGCCATCAGTTGTAATGATAAACAGGGTCTTTTCCGGTCTGTCTTCTTCCCTGGCATATTTATGCACATTTGCAATGTGATGAATCGCTCCGCCCAATGCATCCAAAAGAGCTGTGCAGCCTCTCACATAATACTGGTTATCATTCATCGGCTCTACCTTACCCACTGGCACTCTGTCATACAAGACTTCGCAACTGTCATCAAAAAGCACTGTAGAGATGTAAGCTTCGCCTTCCTCTTTGCTCTGCTTCTCAATCATCGAATTGAAGCCACCAATCGTGTCAGCCTCAAGGCCTCTCATGGAGCCGCTTCTGTCTAAAATAAATACTACTTCTGTTAATCCTTTACGCATAATAATCGCCCTCCTAAAATGTAATCACCTTATGGTGTTTTCTCTTGATGGACTCATTATACGAAAAAGTTTTTATAAACCGGTCTCTTTGAAAGCGACCGTAAAAGTCTATGAAATTATGCAAGGCAAACCATGCTCTTCAAGCTGAATATCAAGCTCAATCATGTCATAAATCTCATTTTCAATAAAATATGAGAAAATAATATCGGTCTTATCACAAGGCGATAAAGCATAACCGGCTCTTGCCAACAAATCTTTTGATTCATCCAAATTCAGCTTTGCCCCAACGCATAAACATAGAGCTGTCAGCTTATTTGGATGATAATTCACATTGTTCTTAATTTTGGAGAATATCTTCTTATCTACGATTGCTCGCTTCCAGACCTCCGCATTCTCCATATCTCTTTCCTGAATCAGATACATCAAATACTCAGAAAAAGTATCTGTCATATGTTTCATTCGTTCCTGGAGCTTACTCTCATGCTGTTCTTCAAAATCGAAAAACGTAGCCTCATCACATTCACATAATTCCTCCGCTTGCAGAGCTTCTTCCGCAAGGGATTGTTTCGCCTTTTCCTTCTTAAAAATTGAACCTGAAAAAGATGGTTTTGATACTTTCGAAGGTGCTCCTACAGGAGGCAATGCCTGAGTGCTAAAATCAGCAAGTTCCCTTCTCTGTGCTTCAGCATTTCTCCTGGTACGCCTTTCAATCATCTGAGCATTTGAAAGATACTTATCATAGCCTGGTTCACTTGGTCTCATCGAGCCAAAATAAGCATCTCCATACTCTTCTTCCCTGGCTTCCTTAACATAGTTATGATCTATGTATGCCTCAAGTCCAGGATAGATCTTCTCTCCCAGCTGCGTAGTCTTAGTATCAAACACTACTAGGAATATATCCATCTCATTACCAAGAAGAAATGCATTAATCTCATCTACAGCAATTCGCATTCCCTCTTCCTTCGGATAACCAAATCCTCCGGTAGAAATCAGTGGAAACGAAATAGACTTAATTCCATTCTCCTTTGCAAGCTGCAGACTCTTTCTATAGCAGGAACGAAGCTTTTCTTCTTCGCCTTGGTCTCCACCCATATAAAGCGGACTTACAGCATGAATAATATACTTTGCCTGCAATTTGAATCCAGGAGTAATAAAAGCCTCCCCCTCTGGCACAAAGCCAATCTTCTCTTCTCTATATTTCAGAAGCTCATCGTAGCCTGCTGCCTTATAGACAGCACTATCACAGCCGGTGCCAACCGTAGGATGGTCATTTGCTGTGTTGACAATAGCTTCTGTATTCATTTTTGTAATGTCATTACGAACTATCTTAAATGGCACAGAAATCGCCTCCTATTCTTCATCATCCCTATTTTCAGTACAGATCTCATCCAGCCATCCCTCATCATAAGAGCTACCGCAATCCTTATAAGGAACTGCTCTTGGCTTGCCCATCTTGTAAAGCTTACAGTTCTTCGGACCATAGCAGAAGGATTCATACCTGTACTTCTGGGTAACACCCCAGTTATATTCTATCGTAACATTGGCCATACAAGCCCATTTGCACTGGAAGCATTTGCCACTCCAACACTTCTTATCAAGCATCCGGCATCCACGCCAGTCATATACAGAAAGCTCCGGCACCTCTGACAGCCAAGGTGAGCCATCCTTAATCGGAATCGCCTTATTCTCTTGAAGTTTCTTTAGCGCTCCGGTGCGATAATAATCCGCATATTCCCATTCTGGATATTTCTTTGTCCATCCTGTACCCTTTATTTCATCACCAATATGGAACTTATACTTCTCCTGCTGCTTCTCAGAAATAGCAATAGCGAAATCTCTCTCCTCACCATCGGCAATACCTGTAAGAAAAAGATTATAACCGGTCATACTATGAGTACGATTATCTAAGCGATATCTCCACACATTAGATCTTGGCTGAACTGATTTTATTACACCCTGAAAAGCTATCTTTCTCTGCTCTTGCTCACGCATATTAATTCCATCCTTTCCAAACCTCAGGCTGATATCCCAAGGTAGACTGCTTTCCATTTCTAACAACCGGTGTTTTAATCACAGACGGATTCTCCAGAATCTTCTCAAGCTTATCCTCATCAGCAATATACTTGACAAGTGCAAGAGTATCCTGATCCTTTCCCTCCCAGTTGATCATATTCTCTATTCCGCCGTTTGCCTGAGCAACCGATGTAAATTCACCCTTACTCATTCCTTTTTCTTTCATATCAATAAACTGATACTTTATGCCACGCTCTTTGAAAAAACGCTCAGCCTTCTTCGTATCATTGCACTTCTTTGTACCAAAAATTTGTATATTCATTACTTCGCCACCTTACTCTCACCGGTCTTATAATCTATCTCCACACCTGGCTGCACATTATAGCAGTAAACGCAGAAACAGATTCCTACACCCTCATCCTCCACTGAATAAGCTTCAATCAAGACACCGCTTGCAACCAGATTATTTCCTTCAAATATTGGTGTAACTCGGTACAACACGTGATTATCATGCGTATCAAGATATCTCGCCACCTGCTCTTCAAAAGGCAACATTCCTTTTATATTCAGATATCTGGTGCCGGTTATCAAATTCTTTTCATTCGCATTTTCTGCCGTCAAACAATATGCAATCAAATGACAACGATTATATAAATATGGTGGATTAGAATCCACTATTCCTTCGTACTTTGCTTGATGCCAACCAGAAGGCTTAATGCTACCAATCTCACCGCGTTCTTCCGTAGGCATCAGTTCTCTGCTAACATTCGCATAAGCAACTCCGCATCGACCCAGCGAGTCCAAATCGCTGTAACTCTCGAAGTATTTCGTCTGTTTATCTTCTTCATCAAAATAAGGCACATTATTATTGATTACTGCATAAGGTTGTCCGGAATATGCCGGTATATTCAATCCTGCAATTGCTTCCCTGTGGCTCTCCGATAATCTCCAGGAAAGGAAACAAAAAAGTGCAAGACAAATAATTGCCACTGCTACAATAGCAATGGCAACTCTCTTAAGCTTCTTCTTTCTATTTTCCGCTCGTTGCCTTCTCGTTACATACGTCATTTGTTAAACCTGCTAAATCTCGTTTTCACGTTTAATCCATAGCCCAGGAAACCTCCAATGATTCCACCAACGATATGAGCCATGTTTGAAATGTTATCCTGTACTGTGATTCCCTCATATACCTGTTGCCCAATAAAAAATACAGCTACTAATATGAAAGTAATCGGTACCTCGCCCTCTTTAAAGCTCGTAAAAGAGGAAAGAAAAATAAATGCAAATACCACACCGCTTGCACCACACAAAGCAACCTGCGGAAAGAATATGTAATTAACCAGACTGGTTCCAAATGCAGTAATCGCTATAACTGCTGCCAATGTCTGCGAAGAATGCTTTTCCTCCAGCATCGGCCCCAGCAAAAGCAGATAGCTCATATTTCCAATCAGATGCGCCCAATCAGCATGTCCAAAGATATGAGTAAATGCTCTAATCCAGGTCATTGGTGATAAAAGCGCCGAATGATAAGTCATAAATACAAGTCTTCCGGAAGCTCCTGCCGTAAGATAATTCAGTAAGGTGGCAATAGCGCTTATCGTCACCAGACTGAGTACTACCGGTGCGTTAAATGTAATTCGTAGTTTTTTCTTCTTCATATGCCTATTATCTTGAGCCTGCTTCAAGCAGAGCCTGCTTTAATTCATCCTCAATCTTACCAAGCTCCTCTGTTGCTTCCGCACGTCTCTTGGATCCTTCCTCGTGAATTTTTACAACCTCATTGATAGAAGTAATAATATCTGCATTTACCTTTCTCAAGGTTTCAATATCTACAATACCTCTCTCAGATGCAAGTGCAGCATCAATAGCTCCCTGTTTAAGAGTTTCTGCATTACGCTTGAACATCTCATTGGTCATTTCATCAACTGCGCTTTGTGCATTAAGAGCTCTGGTAGTATGCTCTATACCAAGAGCAAGTACCATCTGATTTCTCCAAAGCGGAATTGTGTTGATAACATCAGAACGAAGCTTATCTACTACCTGCTGATCTGCGTTCTGAAGAAGTCTGATCTGAGGTGCCATCTGGATTGATACAAGTCTCGTGGTCTCCAAATCATAGATTCTCTTCTCGAATCTCTTGCAAGCATCATCATAATCTCTATACATTTGAACATCTAACTGATCCTGTGTAGCTTCAGCCTTCTCGCGAAGCTCAACCAGTTTAGTACTTCTTGCAAGTTCAAGAGCCTTCTTACCGGCAATGATGTACATAGTCAGTTCCTTGTAAAACTCTAGGTTCATATCATACATCTGATCAAACACATATACATCTTTGGTAAGTACCTGTTGATGCCTCTGAAGATCCTTCTCAATCTTCTTGATGTTTGTCTCGGCACTTTCGTAATTTGCAATTACATAAGTAACCTTCTGTTTTCCTTTCTGGAAAAACCCAAGAAGACCTTTCTTCTGTGGAGCAATTGTACTATTAATTGCCACTCTTAATTCTCGAAGGCTGTCACCGACATCACCAAACTCTTTTGTTTTAACGGTTCCTGTAATTGAAGAAGAGAATGTAGAAATTCCCTTCTGTGCACTTGAGCCATAAGAGTTCACCATTTTTACATTAGAAATATCAATCTGCTTAACAAATTCCTCTACCTGCTTCTGCTCTTCAGGAGAAAGCATAGATTCATCTACCGATCCTGCTGCCGCAACTGTACCTGTACCAGACTCTGTGATATCCATCTTGCCAAGTGAAGGCTCCATAAAGGACATATCATACTTCTTTTCTTCTGGATTCAGTGTTAGTGTTGGAGTCTTTACGCCTCCTGCTTCCTGTTCCATTGTTTCTTTTACATCGCTCATTCGTTTTTCCTCCAATACTAATTAATTTTAAAGTTCGGATCTACATAACCATCCTGGCTCATCAAACTCTCTAAAGCCTTTGCTTTTGCCTTGATTTCCAAAGATGCAAATTTATAAATCTCATCTATTTTGTCATTTACTGCTATTAACAACTTGTCTGCTGCATCGAGGACTTCTTTTTCAGTCTCCTGAATAATCTGATCTCCGATTCCAGCATTCAGATACTCTAGATACGTAGCCGTTAGCTGTAATGCCTCCGGAATATAATACTCGTAAAATTGTGTCATATCCGACTGGTAAACACTTTCGAATTTAACAATAGCATCCTGTAGCACCGGCATTCGTTCTATCAATGATGAATATAAATCATCCATCTCCTTAGGCAGTTCGCACTTTCTTAGAAGCTTACAAGCTTCAACATAATCTGGAAGAGTTTGCTTTTCTAAGAGGCTATCAAACTTTTCAGTATCTAACTGCGGTCTCTTTGGTTTCTCAGGTTCTGGATCTGCTTCCGTTTGATTCGGTACAACTATTCCGGGCTTCAATGGAATTTCTCCACCATTAAATGCCGCTTGGACAGCTCCATCAAAATCCACCATATCAAACGGGATTCCCTCTACATCCCAAGGATCATTCAATAAACTTGGATCAATGCTTCCTCCTGATCCTGCTTTAATATCTTTAATCTTTGGCGGTGCCTGGACAATCCATACTTTTTTCGCATCTTCCCAAAATTGTCTCTCTATCATTCTTGGTCACCCTTATAATCCACGCCAAATAATGACATCATACAATAACTTGAATGAGGACAGAATTCGCAATTTCTTGCTCCTTCCAGCCCATTTCTGTCATGGAAAATACCCTTTCGTCCATCTTGGCTCATAAGCATTGATGCATGCTTTTTAGCACTTTCATAGCTTCTCTCATCAAGAAACATCATATTAAGTCGGCGGTTCGTATAATTGAAATCCCCATCTGTCGTATATGGCAAATCATTATCCGGTAAAGACCATCTGGTAGCATCGTCTATCATCTGTCTTTTTTCCGCTTTTCTTATATTCGGGAATAATTCAAACACCTGCTCAGCAATCTGCTCTAAGGAATATTTGCTTCCCAGCAATTCCTTAAGCGACTGAATAAATCTTACTATTGCTCGGTTCTGCTGATATTCATTGCGATATGTAGGATTATCACCCAACACATAACTGTAAACATATCTCATAGGGCAGGAACAATATTCGAGTTCACTGTCATATTGGTGAATCTCTTCATTATCTCTAATGTCATAATCCTTTTCCATGCGCTTATGAGCCATTACCTCTGACACATGCTGCATATCCAATGTTCTTACATCACTTGAATGAATCTTAGATTCCGTAAGCTTATCAATCAATGTAATATATGGAGAAGGTGAATATAACTTTTCTCCCTGCTTCTGAATCCATGATATTTCAACTTCGTTATTCTTCAACGCAGTATATACATAATATCGGTTTGATAATGCTGTAAGCCCATTATTCTCTATCCAGTTCGGAACATATGTATCCTGCTTCTTTTGGATGATATGTCTGAGCATATCCTCATCGATTGGCCAACTATACTTGGCAGAAGCACCTGGCAGCTTGGAAATATCAGCCAAACAAATATGTACCTTTCCCTTTGCCGCAAGAGGCGCTGCCTCGACCTGGAAAATATTAAACACCAAGGTCTTTAAGCCTTTATTGTTTTTATCGTCATCCTCAATCTTATCTCCCATAAACGAGAGCAAAGCTGCTGCTAAGTCTCCAGGATAACAAAGGAAATCTCTGATTTTCTCATTCTCAAGTGCTTCAAAGATCTTCTTTACCTTTGATCGTTCATCCTGATTCAATTCCTTAGGCATACCGTCGTTCATATAAAGCAATGCATCAAGCTTACTCATATGTTCATGAATAGATATCGGCTCATTAGCTCCGAACAGCTTCTTAGCCATCTTCATAAGCTGGGCAATAATATCTATTACATCGTCGATTCTGTCTTCCTTGATGGAATACACGCCAAAAAATTTGAATGGATTACCGAGAACTTCTTTTTTTCGCTTCTCCTGTGGATTGCTTGCATTATTAACTGCAAACACATCTATTGCATTTTCATAACTATCAATAAAGTTTTCCAGTCTGGCATTCCACTGATCTACCGTATAACATCCGTCAAAATACGGCAGGAGTCTTTCCAGATCTTCTGTGTATTTAATACTGCTCTTTCCATTCACAGAAAGCCAACCGGACGCAAAGCACTTTCTAAGTCCATTCTGATTAAGCACAATACACTGAAGATTCTCATCCCACATCTGATGTAGTGCATATATAAACTGACCAATCGGATATGCCAACAGATTTCTTTCCTCATATCTTTCAGGGAAATAATCCTTCAACATGCTATTAGCGCTATGGTCATCAGGACAATACAGGTAGTATCCTGCATCCTTAATTCTCGGAACATCCTCTATGAATTCAATTGTATTGCTGTATTTGATAATTCTAATGTTCGAGGAATTATTCTTTTCTCCAGTTTCAAATATCTCACCCAATGGATTCCTTGGAAGTGTGTCATCCTGTCTAATCCACTCACTCCTACCAGGGAAACCATTTTTTGCGTCGTATAAATGATTCCATATTTCATTTGCATATGGATATCTCTCTTCATCCTGAATAAGAGCATATATCTCATATTTTGCATCTCTGAAACACTCAAAAACGAAACGCTGCATTGGTGTCAGGAACTGGAACCCATTCCACACAATCTTCTTGCTTCCGTGAAACTTAAAAATTTTATTTACTTCCTCATCAAAGTACTCTGTTCTCTTAAGCTTTTCTCTCTGAATTCTGAACTCTTTAATGCTGTCATTTCCATGTTCTAACAGCTTCCACATTTCGATAAAAAGCAGTATATCTCTATCAGTATCAACTATATCTTCCGGACGAACATTTGCCTCTTCCAGACGAATTATATTGCTGATTGCTGCATAAAGATTTTTCTTACATCCAAATAGCCAGTCTCTTTCTGCCTTATCCTTAGCAGAAGCAATCTTTTCTCTCATAAACTGATTCAGCATGGTCACATAAGCAAACTTCTGTCCGCTTGTGCTCCAACCCGGAAACAGCCTCTGTTGAAATGACGAAAATCCAAGAATGTTGCCCTTGAATATCTTCATATCAAATGCCATATTGGTTGCCATTTCTCTCGACATAGTAAGCTGCGGGATTGGCGCTATCTCTGTAAAGTAGGAAGCTTTCTTCAATTCAGTTATTTTAGGATATGTATAAACTCTATTACTCATTGATAAGACCTACCTTTCTTATCAGAGTTGACCAGCTTACATATGTATCCCAGTCATTTACAAGCATTACAAGCTTATTTACTGCACGGGTCATAGCAACATACAGCATTCTGGTCTCTTCAGCCATGCCCTTCTTCACTGCCTCTTTATGAAGTTCCTCGAACCAAGCACTGCTCATATATCCAGAAATATTGCGCTTATAATACCAGCCGACTTTTTTATCATTAGCTAATATAGTTGTTCTCTTATCTGTCTCAAGACCATGATTCATTGCAGGCATAATAACAGTGTCATATTCCAATCCTTTGGATTTATGCACTGTCATGATATAAACGCTGGAATAATCATCTTCCATATCTATATCCGGTTCCATCTCTTCTCTGTTTGTTGCAATCATTAAAGTCAGATATACATACAGATCATAAAGAGTAGCAAATTCTCCATCCATTCTTTGCTGAATCATTTCCATCAACTTATCAAGATTTAGCTGATAGCTCTTTGCATCAATTAATGCCTGTCTATTTTTCTTGGCTTCAGTCCAGTCATCGCCATACATATGAACCTTATCCAAAGCAATATAGTTATCAATAATATTCTCGGTCTCAACTATTTCCTTGATTACAGAAAGAACCGGTCTTAATCGAAACTCTCTCTGAAATTTATACCAATTCGTATTCATGCTGAACTGATTTAAGTATTCCAACAGTGCAGACTGGTCTCCCTGAAGAACCTCCATTTCATTTACAGAAATAATACCCTCATATGAAGCATATGGAGTCATTAGGTAGTTATACAAATAAGTTGGCTGATCTACAAAGATGTATGAACTAATCATTGCATAAAAATCTCTCACCGCCTGAGACTGGAAGAATGGTCTGTCAGAGTTCAACACAACAGTCTTTCCGTGTGCACGGCATAACGCTGCTATTTCTGCCGCCTTTTTATTTCCTCTAACAAGCACAGCAACCTTTGTTTTTTCATTAACCTTTTTTCTGCCGGACTTAACTTCTAATTCAAGATCATTCAACGCACTATTTATCGCATTCATTGTCTGTGCAGGAATAGAATTTTTGTTCATTACATATTCCATCTCAACAGAGCCAGTATCCTTTTTTAAAGGACGCACCGATTCCTCATATCTCAGCAATCCTTCCTGAGACCAAGCAAAGAAATATTCTTCCATTACCTTCATAATATTGGAACATGTTCTGTAATTATTTCTCAAACTAAAGTAGGTAAGTCGGCCATGCATTTTATCATCCAAAATATCAAACGCTTCATCAGTAGCACCTTTGAATGCATAAATACTCTGCTTAACATCTCCAACGACAAAAAGGCTTGCTCCAATTGATTGAACCAAACTTGCAAATGTACATATCTGAGTTGCATCCGTATCCTGGAATTCATCCACAAATAAGTACTTCATATTTAAGCCATCACAATTTAGCTTGTTTTCAAGCAAGTAATGACCAAAATCAAAGAACAAATCATTTATTGATATCGCATTCTCATCAAGTTTTAACTGACGATATTTTTCCTCAAACTCTCCCAGAACCGCCTTGATTATCTTTTGAAAATTAGCAACTATCGGCTCATTGTCAGCATTACCCCAGTTCTTACTCAGTATTTCAGAAATGGTATATCCCTTCTTCGTAAGCTCCTTCCAATAGTCATCAATAAGTCGGCTTGCCTCAGAATAAGTCAAACCTATCTGTGATTCTATTGATTTTCTATCATTAAGCTGATCTGACAGCAGATCCTTAATTAAATCCTTCCTGTCTTTTTCCAACGGCTGGATTTCCAAGTCTCGTCCAAAGCCAACGCCTGTACCAAATCTTCTAAACAAATCATATGCCAAGCTGTCGATTGTACTAATATGCATCTGCGACTGCTGCTCCAACCATGTAAGATATCTCTTGTTTTTGGTCAGAGAATACTTCTTCAAAAGCATTTCCTGAAGCCTGTCATTCATCTGATTAGTTGCTTCGTTGGTAAATGTAATCATATATATATCAGACATATCCAAGTCAGGAACCATGTGCATAAGATATAAGATTCTGTCAATCATTACTGTTGTTTTTCCGGTACCTGCCGATGCCTTTACAACGATATTGGCATCTGCTGCACAATGTTCTACCTTAAACTGAGCAGCATTAAATGCTGGAATATTCTCTTCCAGCCAATCAAATAATGATTTCTTGACAACTTCCTTGGTGATACCTTCACCATCAATAATAATCTGATGACCAAACTGAGGATTACCCTCTATCTCGTCCAGAGAAAACGCCTGCAGGAAAAATGCTTTTGCGAATGGTTCAAAATCCGAGCGCAAAATCTCTCTTTCGTTTGCGTTTCCAAACCAAAACACTTTCACGCCCCTTCGCAGGAACTTTTCTATGTCTTGATAATGGCTATCTATATTCTCTTTGAAATATAAAACGGAATATTTCGGTTCCATAGCAAACTCCTTTTAGGAGAATGACCAACGCTTTCTACGGCTCTCCTGTGCTGGCTCTGTCTTGACTTGTTCAGCACCCTGCTCCTCTTTTGGTAATTCTCTTTTTACATATTCTGGTGTAGGTTTCTTCAGTTCAACCTCTACCGCATCAGCAAAAGTTCTTGCTGTATACAATGAAGAATCCATTTCATCAACAAACTTTGATTTGTTTCCGTTATAAACAATCGTAAGCTGATGCATTGCTCGTGTCATTCCTACATAAGCAACATTTCTCTGTTGCATAAGTTTCTCTTCATCTCGTAAAGCCCAACTCTGTGGTACCATTCCCTGATAAAACTGCGGTAATATTACCCTCATAAATTCCAATCCCTTGGAAGTATGCATAGTACAAAGCTTTACCCCTGGGCTTTTAATTGAATAAGAGGCCTTTTCATCATTCTTAATCACATCAAAAGTAATATGTTCTGCTGATAGCCAACCACCGATTTTTTCAACAGCATCGTTTGTATAGCACATAATACCTATCGTGTGAATCGGATCATCTGTCATCCATTTATTTATAAGCGCTATAATGTAACGTCGCTCCTCATCTGCATTCTTGCAACAAACAATCTCCGGCTTCTCACCTACCGCAGTCGGAGCCTTGTGTTCAACCTGATCTTCCTCTGCAACCTCTGGCTTATTCTTTGCTTTTAATGATTCAGCTAATGCATCAATCTGACCCGTACAACGGAATGGATATGACAATCTTCTTGATGTCGGATCCAATCCAGCCTGAGCAAATCTCCATCTGCCTTCATAGATTCTCTGATTGGCATCCATGCATACCGTCACATCTAAACGTGCAAGACTTCTAAGTGCAATCATCTTCGCCAAAGATTGATCCTGAGCTTCGTCAATAAGAACATGATCAAACTTTAATGAATCCGGAATAAGGTTTTCATGATGAGTCAGATATAATATCCTTTCATCGCCTCCCGGCGCATCATCAAAACACTTCTTTGCTCTAAGCTTTTCCTGATATTTGCAGAACATCTCAAAAGCAACCATACGATCCGTCTGTGTCATAGGATGCTCATGGCCTCTGCCTTCTCGTTCCATAGCCATGTATTTTTCACGATCAGAGCGATCAAATATATTCATAGAACGCATCCAGGCAAACTCTTCTCCCCAGAACTTCGTTCCCCATTTCTCATACTTATCAGAGCCAATAGTCTTTGCATGCTCAGATAAAGTTTCCGACATAACATTAGCTTTTACTCTCGGGTATGCCGGATTACCAAGCTTAAAGCCGGATAATTTCCCGTATACCGAATTAAGATACTCATGCAAAGTACCAATCTTTATATAGGCAGAATCAGAAGGCGTTAATCCCATCCATTCACCGAGCCACTTTGCCAACACATGGTTATATGTAAATATGACAACTGCATTCCTCTTTCCGCTCTTTTTCGCCTCATCAAGATAAGCTTTCGCTCTCTGAATAAGCACAAGGCTCTTTCCACCACCGGCTGCTGACCTGATGACAAGATCTTTTCTCTTATCACCGACGTAATTAACACAGCCCATCTGCTCTTTTGTGAATGTAATCTCTTCGTTTGTAACAGGATGCAGCATCTTATTGTTCCTCCTTTACATCGGCAGATTTTCTCCAGTCGATATATTCCCCGGTAGTAATCCTTCCATCTTTAGGCTTCTGAACATCCGCAGGGATAGCCCAGCTCTTACCAAATTTTTCAACTCCTGGTATTACTCCGTCAGCACACATCTTCTGAACACGGCGTGGAGTTATTTCCCATTTTTCTGCGACTTCTTTAATCGTCAAATAATCTTTCATCGAAATATTCACCTAATAACAAAAACACGCCAAGAAAAAGATGGACTCCTCTCTTGGCGTAAAAATCTAATAAACTGCAACTGGCTACCATTTCAGGTCCTATAGCTTTGCGTCACTGAGTTTCCTCAGCTTTGCCTATGTAATTGCCTTAAGGAATATTATATTCACTTTTGCGAACTTTGTCAATATTAGTCAAATCTGGAGCTCATCATGTCCTTATAACAGTTCCAGCACATTCCTTTACCTCCAAACAGTCCAATACTGCCACATTGAGGACATTTCTGCCTGCTTTCGTCATTTGCCGGAGTGCTTACCTTTCCTTTGCTCACAACATAAATCTGACCACCCTTATATTTCGCAACAGTCTCCGGTTGCTTCTTAGGTTTGACAACCGGTGAAGGCGCAATACCTTCTACCTCAACATATTTCACAGTAGGTGGAAGTAACTTTTTCAAACGCTTAGTCAAATAAATCTTGCCGCAAGAACACTTTCGGCATTCTATTGTTTGCTTATCTCCAGCAACATCAACGACCGTAGTTTTCTCATTTTTTATATTTGATGTTCCGCAATTCGGGCAACGATCTCCCGACTTTACCACAACCAATGCATCATCTGTAGTTGTTCCGGTTTCCTGGCTTGTTTCCTGTTCAGAAACAATATCCTGATCTCGGTGCTCAGCAAAGAAACGCAACGCGGTCTGTAAAGATATCATATGTCTCGGTGTGTATCTTAATGTTCGCTCTTCTCCCTGCATCTGGATGGTAAATTCATAGAAATCTCTATAGTTCTTGTCCACTTCAGTGTCCCTAACCTTTTCTTCAAAATCAAAGAATGACACAGCCCCATACTTATATTCTGCTGCACAGTTAGGACATAAACACAATGTATTCCATCCGGTGGACAATCCCTGTAAGTATTCATCGCTCAAATGACCGGTATCAAGCAAATTAATTGCCGTAAAATGTCTTGTACCGTCTTTTTTGTATATAACCTTATCGCAAATCTGACATCTTCCCGAATATTCAGTTCCTACAAATACTTTTTCTTCTTGATTTACAGCAGTCTTTCTGGTTATAGTACTCTTCTTTTCAGGTGCTTTTTCCTGAGCAATCTCTTCTTGAATCTTAGACTGCCTTCGCTCAGGATTCGGAACTCTATAAACCTCTCCGTCGTCATAGACTTCATTCGCCTTAAAATCATTCTGGCGCATTCTTTGTAACTGTTCCTGTAAAGAATATTTTTTAACCTCTTTTTCCTTACGTTTGGAATTAAGGATTTCCTTTACATCAACACCGTAAGAAGCCAATTCCTGAAGAATCTTCGTACTTTCCTGAGCTTCCAAAACAGCTTCAGCATTAGCAAATCCAAGAGTTTCTGCTGCTTCCTGCTTTGATTCCTGCTGCAGCCTTTCCAGTTCCTGCTTTTTCTGAATCTCTTCGTCTATTTTTTTCTGTTCAGCTCCAAACCCTATGACACTTAAAAATCCATTATCATTATTTACAATCCAACCCTTTGCTATTGTCGCTTCAGATACTTTAGTCGGTGTTTTCCATTTGCCATCTTTATCTAAAATCCAAGCAGTCGATTTTAATGTAGATAACACAGATGAGTCATTTGAGCGAGAACTATAATTTCTGTTTATCTTTTTAGTTTCATAAGCATAAGAATATCTCCAGTTTTCGCATAGGAATTTCCATATATATCTACTCAATGCATCCTTTTTCAAGTTCAGGAATGCACTCAAAAAAGGCATCTCATAATCTGTGTGGTATCCCGTTGTGTAACCTGTACTATATCTTTTATCCTCAATGCGAAGAGTATAAAAAGCACCTTGTCTCTTCAAAAACTCTATCCATCGGTCTAATTCTTCTTTCTTGAGTTGCTTATAAACTTCGCTTAATCCTTTTTTCTTATGAATATTCTCTGCAAACCTAAATCCAGTTTCCTCGACATATGGTGCATCCAAATAACATTCTTTCGCTGTTGCAATCACAGCTCTTCTATCTTTTCCGCTACTCTGCATCATGGTTGTCCATACATATTTTGTATCCCCAAAAGACACCTCTGATTCTTTATGTTCACTGAAGAATTTCAGTATCATTCTGGCAATTTCAAGTGGATCATCCTTTGCAGAAACTGCATTCATTTTATCTACAAAATCACTTGTTTCTTGATCATACAAATACTGTTCAAGCTCTTTTTCTGTGAATTCCTTTACGCCTATATTTTTCAGAAAACTCTCAGCATCTGCTTTATTAATCAGTACCCCAACTACCAAATGATACTCATCTGGAACCATAATCTTCTTCTTTAAAATTCTTACGTCTTCTGGCTTATAAAAGACACCGTCTACGCCTTTAACGATTTTCAGTTTTTTAATTTTATCTATCTGCGCCTCAACTCTTTTATAAATTAGAGCATACTGATGCTCTTCCTTATAATAGGTATTATTTGCATAGTAACTATCCGCATAATACGAATACTCATCATATTTCTCATAATCTCTTAACAAATCCACCATGCCTTTATTTAGATAGACATACAACTCAGATAACTGCTTTGAATCTAATGTTCTAATCCATCTATTCATAGTATCTGCCTTTAATTCAGTCATTCTTTGCAGAACACTTGCAGGCGTAAGTTCTTCAATCTCCAAAGATTTAAGAAATTTATATGCCCTTGAATTAACCGGCCTGTTTTTAACAAATTGAAGATTCTTATTGTCAAACAGTATTTGTATATCCTTAATTGCAAATGTCTTATCTATAACGCTTCTTGAAGACATGATACCGTTGCCTACAGTAACATACTGATTATCCATAGTAGGCAGATAGCTTCGTTTACGAAATGCTTCCCTAAATGCTTCAACCAGCGGCATATAAAATTCTGGTATATCATCATCAGGAATCGGCAAAAGGTTAAAGAACTCATCTGTCAAGAGATTCTCATCTTTTAGTGTTTTAAGTACATCTTGAACAAGTATGGCAAGTTCCCGCATCAGGAGCTGATTATCCGCATCTTCTTTGTTAACCGTATCTCTTGAAGGAGTACATCCAAACGGAGCATTCAGAAAGAACTTCAAGTTGGACTTTTCATTCTTTGCAAGGAAAGTAATACAAACCTTATCACTCCCCTGAACAAATTTGAGTTTATTTTCTTCATCGTATTCCATAGGAAATGCCATATCCACAGACACTTTTTTCCCATGAAGCGTGGCTAAACGCGAAAATCTCATCCATGTGCTAAAAGCACGTCTTCTCCCATCACTGTAAACAGCTGAGGAGATTATATTTCCATCTACAGTCTTTTTCACCTGACTTTTAGTTCCATCTTCCAAGGTATAAGTAATGGAACATATATTATTTAAGAAAAGCAGTGTTGTATTTTCGATTTCCAAAAGACCCTGCTTAATCTTTTTCTTAGCATCCTCTGCTGAAATCTTTGGACTATTAAACGGAAAGTGAAACTCTGTCCAACCTTCCTTCTTTCCCTTTAATGGCTCAATTTCAGTCGGTAATAATAATTTTTCAATCTTAAAACATATTGAATCACAGTATATGGATGGTGTGTCTGTAAACGCATATACTGACTTAAATCCAATACCAAACTTTCCTGCTTGAACATAGTTATCCTTCTTGGTTGAGTGAGCAATATTGGTAATTGCCTCCACATCATCCGCATCGAATTGTCTGGTTCCATTATGCGCAAAAACCAGCTTTGTTTTTCTTATTGAAAATTCCACTTCCGTTGCCTGTGCATCTTCAGCATTTTGTAAGAGTTCATAAATGAAATGTGCTTCATCCGGATAAATCTGTGAAACCAGAGTTTTTAGCCCAGGATAAACTGATGAATTTACAACACCCATTCTATCTTTTCTTATTACTTCAAAATCTTGTAAAAAACTCAATTGGTACCCTCCTAATCCAAATCAAATGTCTCCTCGATAATTTTCTGAATCTCAGAAGCATCTAATCCACCTTTTTCATCATCATATGTGACTATAAGATTCTTACCTTCTACAATTCCGTTCTTCTCATAGAACTTCTTCTTTTCTTCCCAACGTTTTCTGTAACCCGGATCCGTCATCATACCGCAATGCTCCCAATACCAGACGGTTCCCATATCATAATCCTCAATCCTAAAATCAGGACGTTTTATCTTTCCTTCCAGTTCAAGTTCAGGCTCATATTCATAATCCAATCCGTTGTAATGAAGCGCATTTGCAATGATAACCTCTGACTTAGATCTTACAAGCTCACCTCTGACAGTCTTATGAATCATCTTTTCTTCATAGAATTTGCCATTCACTTCTACGACCTGCGGTCTTAAGTCCGGACCTTCCCCATCCTTGAATATATCTCTGAATAAATCCGTAAATCTTCTTGCGATATCAGAGTTTTCATCAGTTGAATAATTCAAAAGATGATACGGCTCCTGATTATACAGAATTATTATTTTGCCAAGCTGTCTTGTAAGAGCTGTATATAACATTTCTCTTGAAATAATCTGGCAAGGCTCTGCCATAACCAAAATAACTGTTTTGAACTGACTTCCCTGCGCCTTATGAACCGTTAATGCATATGCCAGTTCAAGCTGCGCTGTTCCATTCTCTTCGTTGAAATCGCTCTTGTCGAATGAATACAAAACGCCCTTCTGTGAAGAAAATTCTACATGCATATAGTTATTGTTTCTCTTCGATGAATAATCACCACAAGCGATGCCTATTTCTCCATTGGCAATATAGTTTCTCGCTTTGTCCCTTGGCCATCCTTCCTTCTGTCCGGTATTTATAACATTGATAACTTTATCACCGTATACAATTCCTTCAGGTCCAAGGCTGTTGGCTATACGTTTTCTTGCACCCCAGTGTTTCGATACCTCCAGGAATTTCTCTCTGTACCTCAAATGAAGCAAACGATTCATATTCATTACGCCCTGAGGCATATTTCTAACCGGCGCAAGAATCTGCCAATTCTCCGCACTATTAGCGGCACCGGAATTAAAGAAAATACCATAATCTCCCTTTGTGCCTCCAAGCGCCAAATCAAAACCTTCCTGATCATCTACATCTTTCATTCCGGTTTCTCTTGCAATAATCTCCAGGAGCTTGCTCTCTAACTCATCTTTTGTGCTCCATCGCTCAAATTCGATATATTGATCACCATTTTTCTGAATATCTGCAATAACATCGTCATCTGGACGGTCATCTGTTGTAGTAAATAATCTTGCAAGGCGCACATCATTACGAACTTCATTCGCCTTTTGTCTTCGGTTTACTGTCAGTTCTCCATAGTGTGCACATACTTTAGGGAACTCCCCCTCTTTGAGATTTAGTTTCAACATATATACAAAATCTACAAATGGACGACCAGCTCCAATAGGTGGCAATTGGTTTGGATCTCCTACAAAAATAATTCTTCTGGCACGTTTTAATGCCTGCATCAATGCACCAAACATTTCCTCGGTAAGCATAGAAGACTCATCAATAATAACTGTATTCGGAACATCAGCGAAATCAGCTTCCGTCAGAATATAACGCATATCATTAAAATCAAATCTCTTACTTCTTACAAGGAACTGCGCCACATTAAGAGCCGTAAAGCTTTTTCCTTCTTCACCCATACTCTCCATCAGTCGTACAGTTGCCTTTCCTGTAGGTGCAAGGAGTAACACTCCACCAGACTTAATATCAGGATGACTGCATAATACGGATAATACTGTTGTTTTACCGGTACCGGCATCACCTACAAGTACAGAAATTCTCGATTGAGCCAACTCATTCAGAATAGCAGCCTTTTCCTGTCGTGCTCGCTCTTCCTGTTCAGAATCAACTGCACCAAACTTATCATCCAGCATCTTCCTCCAATCTGCATTCACCGGCAGATTAGGAGCATTGATTCTTCTGCTGATTCTCTTTTCAACAATGTCATCAAACTCCTGCATTCTCACGAGCTTGTAGTATTCTGTGCCATCCTTCATCTCTCTTCTGATAATTTCAGGCATCATGAATTTAGATATTGCATTAACAATATCCGATGTAACAGGACATGCTGGATCAAGGTTGATTTCTTTCATCATTTCAACCAGATTCACGCATGGCATAATGGTATGTCCTGCTGCCGCTGCAGATTCCATAACATAAATTGCCAACACCCTAATTCTTCTCTGATCATTGTCGGACTCCAACTTAGAGGGAGCTTCCAATGGATATTTATTTTGGATAGACTCAACAGGAAATACTGCTCTGTCAATCTTCTTAACAGAGATATAAAAAGCTTCCTGCTTAAGTCTTGTCATTTCATATAACAGGTACGGATTTTCAATAATATCTTTATCCGAACATTCAATTCTTGCTTTAACTCTTGCACTCTCGAAGAATAACAGCCTTGCCTGATCAATGCTAAGAGATATTCTCGAAAGAAGCTTGAACAGAGTCTTCCTCTCATTAGGAAGTGCTTTCCATGTTTGTTTTACAATCGGTGTAATCTTAGCAGCTAAAGTCTCTGACAACACCTCGTCAGGAGAATCAAACATTTTATCAACTACATCCCATATATCTGTATCCTTTGCCTTATCCTTCAGCTGCCTTGCAATCAAAACTCCCATTGGAATCTCTAATGCAGTAAACATCGCTCCAAGACCAGGAAAAGCCCCTCTGTCTTCCCATACCTCAGCAAGACGCGCATTAAGCCACTCCAGAACATTTGAATAATCTTCATCTAAACAAGAATTTATAATCTCAAATGCCTTAATACATGACAGAATCACATCGATAGTAGCATCATAACTAACATGCTCTGATGCAAACGAAAACTCTGCAAATGCATCATCCGGTGCAAATACAGTAATACTTGCCATATCAAACTCCGGATGCTCATTGGCATACTTCATCATCTCCTGATAAGGAATAATAAATCCATCCTCATGATCTGGTCTTATAGAATGACAAATATGAGTCTCCCATGTCATAGAACGAAGCGGCTTATCCTCAGTATGCTTATGTTCTACAGCCGGAACAACACGCTTTACATGTCCCATACCCACTACAACTCTTTTATAATCCTCAATAAAAGGAACCTGCTTCGCATAAGCTATACACAAGGATTCATCCGGTATGATATCTCCATAGAAATAATCAAATATTGCTCTATGATTAGATGCTTCCTGAATCCAGTTTGTGTTAAATGCAAGCGAAGGCTCTACGGAAGGATCTACATTGATTCCATAATGCTCTGCATATATTTCAAAATTAGATTTCATCATCCATGCAAATGGGCGTGATGGTAACGAATATGCCGGATAAACAATTTCAGTAGGCAGAAAATGGCTATGAGTGCCCATATTCCGTTCTTTATATGGATGAATTGTAGTTCTTACAAGATCTTTTGGGCTCATAAAAGCAGAACCTTCACCGATACAGTGAACAGTTTCTTCATTGTTCTCCATACACTGACCACACAATTTGCACTCAGCAGCATCATCCCTGTTTTCATATATATTTTTCAGTCTTAGGCATGCGTTGTTTCCTGCCGGATCAAGACAAATAGTTCCATTCCAGCCATTATCATGCCAAGGTACTCTTATCGAAATATGCTGAGCCATTTCCAACACCTCTTTATCATAAAATTCCTATAATCTCATACTGCTTTCCTTGAAAAACAACCACATCACCTACACGGTGTCCTTCAAACGCTTTATGCAGAGGGAACTTATCCGGTTGTAACGTATTATCATAAGTCTCTCCACCGGCAAAACTCTTTTTATAGGTTATAAAACACCCTTTTCTTGCAACATCAGGCTCTTCAATCTGTTCAGGCTCCTTCTTTTCTGGTTCCTGTATAGAAAAGAGATCCATCTGTTCTGCAGTTACAGCAGGTTGTTCTGCATAGCTTTCAATTGCAGACTTTCTTGCAGGATGCATTAGCGGACCAGCCGCACGGCTGTCCTCATCCAAATCCACATTCTCAGCAGGAGCACCATATTCATTAAGCAATCTGAATATCTCCTGAAGTTCAGCCACATGCGTCTGTGTAAAATGCAAAGACAAGTCTGCATTAATCTGAATGATATACTCATTTTCCTCAGCACTGATATCCAGGCTTAAAATGGAGTTTTTCATCTGATCTCTGAAAACTTCTTTATTGCCGTCTCTGACAGCCTTATATTGCGCAGCGCAGTTATTGCACATACACAAGTTCAACTGTGGCATCTCGATTCCATAATTCGCAATCTGATCAACCTGTATATTTACAATCGGTTGCTTACAAGCCTGACATATCTTCACATCACTGCCATTTGTATACATTCCGATTGCATATGCTCTATCAGTCTTTGAGGATTTACTGATACGGATTCTTCTCCATACCTTCTTGTAACTGATAGGATCTGCACAATAGAACTGCTCCTGAACATGGCGAATTAGGTTGTCCAAATTCCTAATTCTATTGTTAGGGAACTCTGTATCCTGCCATGCCATAGGATCAAATACACCACCCTGGTCATCATCCCACGGGTCATCTGCTTTCCCCTGTTCAACAACTTCCTTGCCCAGTTCTCTTGCCAATTGTTTTAACAGAAGCATCTTATCCTTCTTATCCAGATTTCCGACCTGTTCAAAAGTATCTGCTGTACTGTCAGCCTCTTTTTCAACAAATCCCAATCCAAGATATGCCGCCTTATCAGCCTGTACTTCCTTATAAATAGCAGGATTCAAGTCATATCTTGAAAGCTTGTTGATGCGCTGCACTTCTGAATTCTTATCAAATAACCATGCACGGCTCCTAATGATACCGTGAAGGACATATGCAGCTTCCATCTTGCCTTCATAAGGATTGTTTTTTCTAAATCGCTTCTTTCCCTGCATCTTCTTATAAGACAATAGGGCAAGCTTCAAGATTTCCGCTGACTTTCTCTTTGCAAGCTCATCTTCCGGATGATTCTCTATAAAATACAGGTTATCCTCTAGTCCTTCAATCTGGATTCGAGGACAATATTCTCCCATTGCTACCCAATATCCATCTCCTACACCGTCCTGCTTTCTTGGACCATCAGATACTGGTGTTGTTATCAATCCGAGTTTTTTTAGCTTACTGATAGATATTCCATGATCATCATAAAAGTCTTCATCCACCTCATCCATTTCAAAATCAATATATGAGACCTCTTCTTCGTCCTCTGCAAAGATTCCCATATCATCATCTGGAATCGGTGCAAAATAAACCGAAAGGTCAATTCCTTCGTCTGAAGTTCTTACATATGCTTTTCCTGGATATGTAAACAATCCGGATCCATCATCAGATTTCACTTTTATGATATTAGCTTCTCTAAGCATTCCAACTATGCTTCCAATATCTCCAGAAGCCTCTAACAATGCCAGTATCTGACTTATATCTTCCAGATACTCATCCTCGTAATTATCCGGATTTTCAAAGGCAATCGTGTCACCTATATCTATGTACTTCTTGATTACCTTTTCTTTTATGTACTGGAAATTATTAAATTCCCGTATCATAAATCCAGTACTAAGTACTTCTTTAAAGCTCTGTGCAATGCTGTTTTGAACAAGTGCAGATTGCATCACGCTCTTATATTCACTGGAAGCTGCCAGATATATAACAGGATTCTTTCCCTTATATGCCGGCACAAGTTTACCTAGTCTGTTAAGAATGATTGGTGCTTCCCTTAACTGCTCCCAGGCTTTTTCTATTCCATTTCGTATAGTCTGTTCATAAGGACCACTTCTACTCCAAGAAATTGCGGTCTTATAAACAGACTCTCGGTTATCAGACAAAAAGTCATAAAAATCCTTCAATGCTTCCAGATTCTCACCTGAATTAGGCACCTGAACATCTTCCATTTTTCTCAAGTCCAATGCCATCTGCGTAAGACTGTATATTTTTAATTTCAAATCATCACGAAGCCACACATAATATGCCGTGAAGTTTGCTTCCTTCTCATTATTGAATGCTACAAATCCAGATACTTTACTGAATGCAGCTGAAAATAAAGACTTATCCAAGAAATCGCCAATCTTAAATGGCACTGGTATCATCAAATCAGCTGGAGCACAATAATTTCCGTTTCTATCCGGCAACAGCCCTTTCTCCGTAAATGTTCTGGTAACCTTCTTCTTTAATCCTGGGATTGTCTCATTATTCTCCTCATCAGCAAACGCAGCAATTAAAACCCGCCTGATAAAAGTTTGCGTGATCAGCTTTCTCCCTGCCAAGTCAATCATGGAATCTGCTATCAGATCTCCCAGTTTTTCAAACAAATCACTATTAAATGCTGATGGAGTCATCAGTTTTTCTCTTGATACAGCAGTTTCAAAAGATCCATGAATCAAAAATGGCAAATCCGTATTATCACGAGTTGGGAAATACACCCAGATGTCTGAATCATTTACCTCATTAATATTATCTGCTCTGCTGTTTAATTTATATGCAACTGATACCTCTGCTCCACGCATTTCAGGATGATCAAACACATCCTTATATTTCAAATATCTTGTAATCTCTTCCTTATCGCCGTATTCAGATCCTTCAATGCGGCATGTAATCAATCGTTCATCTTTTTCATCCTGTTTTAAGGTGATCATGGCATGTCTGCCATTTTCTCTATTCACCCAGTACAGATTCTGAATATGAGTCAGGAAAAGTAATATCTCTCCATTAAGCTCATTCAACTTCTGAAGGACATCATCCCCCGGAACAGCTTCTAATTCGCCATTCCTTCCATATTTTTTGAATGGAATAATAATCTTGGTAAGGTGCTTACACATAGAAAAAGGTGCAAAAGAACGACCACCTGCCAATTTGCAGATGATATCCTTCTTTGCAGCCTCAAAATCCCAGCCTTCTGTTATTTCTACCGGGAGCAAATATCTAGTTATCTTAAAAGCCTCATCATCAGAGTATATTTCCGGCTGATAGGTATACTTAAATACAGACTTAAAGCCCATTCCAAAACGGCCAATAGTCTGTGCATCATCTCTATCCTTAGTTCCCATAAGCATAGATGAAACTCCTCGAACATCTGCCTCATCAAATGGATCTCCATTGTGATAGAAAACAAGTCTGTCCGAATAGTACTCTATAACTACCTTATCGGCTCTCTCATCCTCTGCATTCTGCAAAAGCTCATATACAAAATGATTGCTGTCAGAATAATGACCTGCTAGCAATGCCTCATACTTCTGAGGATCCTCGGTCATATCATACCAACCATGCTTATTTCTGTCGTATATAGCTTTATAGTTTATCTTACCCATGGCTTTCCCCTTCCGGTATACGGCAGGAGCACGTGGCTCCCGCCAAAACATTAGCCAGGTATTCTATTTACTCTACATGTAAAATACCCTTAACCAAAGGCTGCGTATGTATATCAGCCTTTCCAATAGTTTCCTCCAATGCTCTCTTCTGCTCTTCGTAATTCTTTTTCAAATTCTCTAACTGAGCAGTTCTCATTCGAAGAATTCGCTCATCCTTTGCCCCAGCTATTTGGGCGCGGATGACACTTTCTCTCTTTGTTGTATTCTGTCTAAGCTGATCCACTCTGTATTCACAAGCATCCCTCACTGCCTGCACGTATTCAGCCTTTGTCATCTGCCATTTTTCATAATGAATGGAATCCATTGCATCCCACTTAGCAGCATGAGCTTCATCATCAAAAGCATAGTCTGATGCATACTGAAGGAATGCTAAAATATTAGCCTGTACCTGCTCATTATCACTGACTGCAATCAGTTTGATATCCGGTCTCAATCCCACATATTTCCATGCATAAATCAAGAATTCATAATCTCCTGCAGGAATGGAATCATCACTGACACTCACACCAATTACACAAGGAAGCTGTTTGCTTTCATATCTGGCAGCCTGCTGTACAAGTGGATGCATCTGTGTTAGGAAAGTTGCTTCTCTATTATCTTTTGCTGTTGTTGCATCATATGTAACGCGAATCTGAGGTGCATTTGACTTTAGGTAAGCATTCCAAAGCTTTGTAGCATTGTTAGCATTTGCCAGATTAAGTTTGGCAAGATTTTCCTTTAATTTCGCTCTCTTATCTGCCGCTATACGCATAGTACAAAGTTCCGATGTCTTGCTTGAACGGATATATTCTCCATCTCCAAGGAAATCCACCAGGAACGAATCAACCAGATTGGAAATACTCTGCGGAGAAATCCAGGCATTCTCGGCATCCTGAACATCTTTGTTTTGGATGAAGTTTGATAAATCGAATCCATACAGAGACTTTTCTTCCTGCTCCAAACGATTCATCTCCTGAACCTTCATAACCTCATTATCAGCCATCTTCTCAATCTTCATCTGACGCTCTTCATCAGAAAGAGTTGCATCAAACATAATCTTGAATATCTGCTCACTGATATCACCAAGAATATCTGAACAGTCGCCGATGCTTGCTTCAAATACTCCAATTTTAGAAAGACACCTATCATGAATTACAGCATCGATAGTATCCTCTGTAATCATGTTGTAAATCTTAACAGCCTCGCTCTTCTGTCCACGACGATCGATACGACCAATTCTCTGTTCAATTCTCATAGGATTCCAAGGAAGGTCATAGTTTACCATTGTGTCACAGAACTGGTAATCCAAACCTTCACATCCAACTTCAGAGAACAAAAGCACATCAATAGCATTCTCATCGTCTCTATCCATAAGGAATCTTGAACGAATCAGATAACGCTCTTCATCTTTTACAGAACCATCAACCTGGGCTACACGATATCCCTTTTCCTGAAGATGTCTTCTAACATAAGCAAGTGTGTGTCTAAATGAACTGAACACAATTACTCTGTTATTTTCTTCTAACTGTTTTTGCTCAATAATTTCATATAGTTTTTCAAGCTTAGGATCCTCATCAGGAAGATTCTCCGTAAGCCCATATATTTCATCTGCTAATTCAAAGATACAGTTCTCATCATCGGAATTCATGCTGTAATCATACTCATACAGTTCTCCATCTTCCTGAATCTGAACTAATCTCTTCTGTACCAAATCATTTAAGAACGGTGCCAAACCATATATACAGCTTGCCGCCTGACGCATAATAGTACACATCATAAATCGGACTGCCGTACTTCCATGAAGAGCAGCTAATGCATTCGCCTCAAAGTCAACCAATGCATCGTAAATATCATGCTGTCTGGATGTAAACGGAACCTTGACAGTTTGAGTTCTTCTAATACAGAAGTCTTCAATATCACGCCTTCTGGTTCTCGTAATCAAGCTATTAAAGGAATGAAGACTCTCAATCATGCTGATAGCTTCAATCTTTTCTTCCCTGGATATCTCTTCTCTATCTACAAGCTCAAATACCTTGGCAAAATTAGGATTATGCTGGATAACATTTCTGCCCCAGGTCGTTCCAAGAATATGTGAAATCTCTTCCTTTGCCTGGTCCTGCCATCCTTCTGCCTGATTACGTACAACTCTAAGCAGGGCATTGATATAAGCATTTGGCTCTGCCATAGTATCAAAAGTATCTTTATCAAATACCACATCAGGTCGAAGCAAATTTAGCAATGTATACAGATCATTATTGCTATTCTGTAAAGGTGTAGCTGTCAAGAATACTACTGCATCTGCATCTCTGGTAAACAGTTCAACTCCCTGATAAGCCCATGTATTTGCATTTCTTATATTATGTGCTTCATCCACGATTACCAGATCAAAGTGAGGCAGTGGATCCAGCTGCTGCAAACCTTTTCCTTTTTTCTTTTTTCCCGACTGTGACTCGGTTCCAAGAATCATATCTTCACTGAACAAAGAATATGGAATGATTGTCTTGCTATGTCTCTCCGGCCAGTAACCGTCTCTATCCGTTTCAGAAATTGCCTCAGCCAATGACTTACCATCCAGCTGAGTGAAATTCTCATCAAAGCGCTTCATTTCCAGTTCCCACTTACGCTCTGCCACAAGCGGTCTTGGACAGATGATAAGTACTGAACTAATGCTGGAACGCGCTTCCATCTCCTTTAAAATCAGTCCAGCTTCGATAGTTTTACCAACACCGACATCATCTGCCACAAGAAGTCTCGGAGAATCAGCCTTTATCATCTTTAATGCAGGTCTGAACTGGTAAGGTACAAAATCAATTCGGGCAGAATTAAGTGAATACAGATTACTTGATCCCGGATTATTAATTTGATATGCAGTAAGCGCAGATCTTACTCTTGATAGAGCCAAATGTGCCGATGTATTCTCTTCTGCTTTTAACTGAATCTGCTCAGCGTAAAACGTCTGAGGACCATTATTAATCCAGACTGTGTATTTACCGTTATCAACTGCTATAACCGCACCTGCAACTGAAGGGTCGCTAACCAAAGTGACCACACTACCTGCAGCAATTGCGCCTGAAAGTGTTGATGTAGCTACTGCCGCAGGTGGCTGAATAATTGTTGGAGCCTCCGGTGTCTTATCCTGAATATCCTTATCATCCTCGACATCCATAATAAACACTTCCATATCTCTGGTATCCGACATAGAAGCATCCAATGCCTGCATCAGTTCAATGATGATTTCTACATCCCCGATTACTTTCTCTTTTGAAATCTCTTCTGAGGAAATATGCGCCCAGTCATTTCGCACTTCCATCATCTGCTTTATCTTATTTCTCTCTTTGCCATTTATGAAAAATGAACTTGTTATCACAAACCAGTTGCGATCAAATACTCTAAGCAACGCTGCGAGATCCAATCCTCTCAACTCTGTGATATTCTTGTTTATCACCTGCTCTCTTTGAAGAGTTGACAGGTTGTTGAACACAAGCTCTTCCCACCAATTATCAGTCAGCTTAGGCAGTTTCTTTTCAAGCCAGCCGCTCATTCTTTCTGCCAACTGATGCATGTAGGTATTCATTTTCCCAATCATGTATGAATTGTCCATCTAAGACCTCCATATCTTTTGTTTCTTAGTAAGCCATATCCGAAATATCTATTTCGAACTTATATCTGTGAATTTCCTTCGTCTCATCATCCTGATCCGCAATTACAAGGAAATATTCCTGATCCCTACTATATCTGCCGCTCTTAAGTGTAAACTTCTCCTGGATAAGCCTATCCTTAGCATCTGTAGACTTGATATTTGCTGTAATTGGCACCGGAAAACTGATTTTGGTTCCGTCTGCATCAACAAAGAATGCTTGTAATCTACGAGGCTTCACCGTGTCTGTCACAGGTTCCATCTGCATAAAATCAAGCTTCACCTCAATGCCGGTTACTCGATGGTTGAATGTAGAAAGCTCCACATTAACAAGACCTGTTTCCTGCTTGCCCTTAAAAGTATTAACCTTGATTACCGGAACTATCATTTCCTGCAATGAAGAACCACCGTGTACATAGTTCTGTCCTCCACCGGGCATTTTGATAATATCTGCCCCTATTGGAGTAGTAACATATATCTCGTTCAGCTTGCTCAGATATGCCATGCACCTGCTGATAACAGCGTCTCCCATAATAGGATTCTTTGAAAGCAGATACCTTTTGTTTTTATATCCTGCTGCAATCTTATCAATAGAAATCTTGTCACTCTCCGGAAGCTTATCTCTCTTGTAAATAAAGCCATGGTCCGCAGTAATCAAATATCGGGTATTTGAAACATATCCTGTCAGTCTTCGAATCAATGTCTGAATTTCAGCAATTGCCTCCTGACAAGCGTTGAACACTTCATTTTCAGATCTTACGCCTTCACCACGGCTATCAATCTGATTCTGATAGATATATACCAGTTCCTTGTCCTGAAACATCTCTCTTACTTCAGCCTGTTTAGCCTGCATGATCTTATCAAACTCATAGCAAGCCGATTTAGGAACTACTGCCTGAAGTATCTTCTGTCTTTCTGTAGTACTGTTACCACAATGCATGTCATCTACATGGATATCTAAAGCGTCATCTACAACTATGTTCTGATTAGGTAAAAGTGAAGCCATTCCAAGTGTAGTTTCAGATGGAAGTACGCTGAGCATATGGCTTATCTTTGCATCACACTTTTCATCCAATTCCAGATTCTCAAGCAGTTCTCTTGCGCACTCATATCTCATGCCATCAGAGATGATAACTACAACTCGACCACCACCTGCTTCTCTCATAAACGGACGCACATATTCGCTGTAGAAATCCTGCTGCCTATCCCCTGTATATGCCTGAAACTGCTCATCAGTAAGTGACTGGTTCCACTTATAAGCAAAATCTGTCAGATACTTGTTGGTATACATATTCTCTACAAGATCTCTGATTTTCTCCAAAGAAGTAGTCAATCCAACCTTATCGAGATAGTAATAAAACTTACGATAATATGTATCAATCATATACGTGCCGTCCACATAGGCATTTACTGCATCACCTATGGATGCCTGATATCTGTGATGCGATACCTCTTTCATAATGTGGTAAGCTGCTGTGAGCATCTTATATTGCTCTCTGAATGCTTCTGAATAATGGTAGCCAATCTTAGAACGCATCTCACAGATTTCCGGAATCAGCATGCCCGAAATCTTCTCATCGAGCATAGAATCCTCAAGTTTAGCAATAATCCAATCAATGATATTCTGGTCAAATTCCTTAAATGCATCACAAGATACTACGTCCTCTAAAGGAATCTGTGATACTAGTCCGGCAACATTCAACTCTAACGCCGCCTTCTCTGCAAAATCATCATAAAACTCCTTGGATTCATCATTATTCATCAGGTTCTTTACAAAGATAACTGCATCATTCTGTTTTACAGAGATAAAACTCTTCCATGCCTTAGGTTCGTTACCACTCATCTCCGTATCCATATATGTCACAAGCATAGTTATTAGGAATTTTTGCAATGTAGGATTGCTGTCCCGGTATCCATACTGCTTCTCACAGAACTGCCAGAACACCCTGTCTATCTTCTGATTCTCTATTTTCTTAAGCAGACTATTATCTGTTACGCCAGCAAGTACAACCTTTCTAATCAGCTGTTCTATACTGCAAATCTTAACCCCTGCCAGTACACAAAGTATTCCTAAATCTACTGTTTCAGGCGTATACTCAGTTATTCCCAAACCGGCAAATTTCGATACATTGCTATTCGTCCAGAACTTCTTGTACTTCTTAACCTCATCCTGACACTCAGGCGGAATATTCAGATCTCCCATCAGCTGAATTAACTTATCAGAATAGAAATGCTCTGAATAATAAAAGATATCAGCCAAAGAGTTTTCCTTATCTTCCGGTCGAGCAAATGGTGCATAAACTAGATAGCTTGTCTCTGGTTCTTGCTTTTCCAACAGAAGCTTTGCTGCAAAGTTATTTCTTCCGGTAAGCTTCAAAACCTTACATCCTTCTTCCAACCGCAGTGCGTCGATATCGTCTGCATAAGAAGCGTCATCGTCATACCAGAAAACAATCTTTCGCTCAGTTCCTGCAAGAAGGTTATTTATTTTTTCTTGTATATCTTGTAATTCCATGATCATCCCTACCTTTTTGCTTTTACTCTTGCAACGTATTTTTCAACGTCACCAGTAAACAATATATTCTTCTCTTTCTTTATGTCATAAGAAGAAATGTAATCCGCTATCAAAAGCTTTTTACAAAGAGATTCGTTTATAGCATTTTTTTCAAGTAATGCTTCGTGCCATCCTTCCTCTTGTCGTAATGCATGGTATTCTTTTGGCATTTGCATAAACATGCTTTGGATCTCAATGATAGTAAACTCTGAAAAATGCTTAACCATAAATTCTGGTCTATCTTTCTCATCCAACTTATTCCAGACTGCCTGTAAATACCTTTTAGGTATGCTTACGTTTGTGCTCTTTACAAATGAACACATCGCATCAGTCATTTGTGAAGCTTCGGCTCTATTAAGAAATACCACTTTCTTTTCATCATTAAGATCTGATTCCATAAACCTGTCAATTATTGCCAAATCGAAGTCTATGCTCGGAATTTCTGTTTCAAATTCATCCCAGTAAAGTTCAGCAAACAACGAAAGCATGCCTGAAAACGCAGAAAGAATTTCATTATATCTATTTCTTGTGTACTTAAAATATTTCAGCCCAATCATTGCCTGCACAACATTATCCCGATAACTATTTAAATTCTCATTAAATGACTCCATCTGGTAATTCTGTAGAATTATTTCTATAGTTTCATCCTTGATATCTTTCTTTAAGAACTCTTTCACATGTGCATCATCAAGGCTCTCATCCGAAAGGAGTGCCTCTATATTTTCATCAACAAATCCGCAAAGCACAGATGAAAATGAAAATAACGATTTATATGTATCAAGATTTTCAACAGATGCCACCATCTTGTTATCAGTCAAGAATGCATCAACTATATTCTTTACGTTTCTCCGCTGATCTTTTATCGTGCTATGCCATTCCTTTAAATTACTCATTACAGCTATCATCTTCTGAACAATCTGAATAGACATAGATTCTTCGTAATCAAGCAATTCCATGCACCGATATATTGTTTCTATATTTTCTCCTGTATTAGCCTCGGTAGGCAAAATTACCTTTTCAACTAATTCAACTATATTTCGATCAAGGTACTCTATTACTTGTGTATCGCCATGTTCTAATATATGTGTGTAGATATTAGTTTCGAAACTTTCAACAGTTTCACCAGCAATGAAATCTGCATATTTCTGAAGCATAATGAACGATATCTCAAACAATTCATTCTCAAAAACACCCTTAATAATCTCAGCATCTACAGTCTGTATATTAATGTTCTTAAACTTTGTCTTTATCTGTGTCAGTACTGTCACAATCTTCTCCGCACCAGCATCCTGTAATTGTTCAAGAACCCCGTCTGATTCAACAATAAATGAACATATTGAATATTCAGAATCCACTTCGTTAGCTGCCGTGTCTTGCAAAATAATGTCTTCAGCACCAAGATACATAAAAATATCTTTTAAGTAGGTCAACTTATCCTGATGGCCCAGACTCTCGTCAGAACATATATCAAACCAAAACAGAGGCTTTTCTTTCGCGATGCATCTTATATACTCCGCCCTATTCTTTGCTCTCACATAATATTCTTTGATAAATCTTCTGCTATCTTCATCGTCCTTTGCTAACTGCTTCGTAAATCCTGCTTTCTTTTCGGATTTCTTATCATTTCCAAAAAAGAACTCTGCCAAATCAAAATTAAGGCACTCTTTCTGATGTTCAAGTTCATAATCAAACAAACGACCGATAACATTTTCCGGATGAATAATTCTATAATCCCAATCTGCCATTCCTGCATAGTTGCGAACATTGATAATGAAATTCAACTCATCCGCAGAAATGCTTCCTGGCAAAAAGTAATTTATATACATCTGATAAGTATCATCAATATATCCATGTCTAAGCATAAACACTATCAGTTTGTTTTTTCTTACGTCCTCGCCTAATACTTCATCTGCTCCATATTCTTTTATAAGCATTTTCATTGACTGAGAACGTAATTCATAAAGAAGCCTTTGCTTATCAAGTAGGTTCTGGGCAATCTGTTTCCTACGTTTCTTATCTCTCGCAATTGCCCTATCACACTTCTCGTAAAAAGTCACTCCATCTGAACACTTAATCTTTTCTATATCATTGATAGTTTCTGTTGACTCATTACTATAATAATTAGTCGGACGATAATATATCGTTGCTGATCCTCCTCCGATTTGCCTTAGGGAAAAATCACCTTTTAGAATTTCGCTCCTTGTAACTGCCTTTTTAGTGCCCTGAATTTTAGTTAAAACACCTTTTTCACCAACAAGTCTCTGAATAAATGCGAGTTTTACATCCTCTGCATGCAGTATCTCCTGGCTGTCTGATTTTCTCTTTTCCTCATCAGCGTCTTCAATTTCTTTCTGCAAATCTACCGATGTTCTTTTTATGAAGTCGCTTTTATCACTATATGCTTTTTTTATAATCCCTTCATTTCCCTGCAACAATGCAAATTCTTCGGGATACATGTTCTTAAAAATCATAATAGACAGCATTTGAATATCCTGCAGTTTCCCAAGATCCTGGCTATCTTTTATGGTCTTTTTAAAAACAATAAATTCATTGCAGATACTGTTAAGTACCCTCATATCTGAAATAAAAGGAGCTACATTCATTATGTATTCATCTGAAATGTCAAATTTCATCCCTGTAGATCTGATTTCATCTAATCTCTGTTTTAAATATTCTCCGGAATTTGTAGCATCGATATAAGGAACAACCGGTATGATAAAATCAAAGAATTTAGTTCTATCCTCATTATGAAAAATGTCATCCTTCAGTGCATATATGAATACGATTCTTCTCTGAATAGCATCATATTCATTGATAATCTTGTTAATTTCTCTGAGTTTTGTGTAAACTTCCGGCGTATCAAACCTATCAAGATCCTCTATTACTACAAGTGAATAATCTGTTTCCTCAAAGAAGTACAGGATTTCATCCATATTCTTGTTAAGAGATAAAGCCTCCCCTACTTCATCTGCCTTAATAACCGCTTTATCTGCCACATTAATTTCTATGGATTTCCACTTTGTATTTATCCATCTAAATAGGCTTGTCAAAATAATTATTATGATCAGTCCAAAACCAGACGCAAAAGCAATCTGCTCAAGTTCATTCCAGCCAAGGAGATTTGACATAGTGCCTGAATATGCATTTATTGCTTCTTCAATTTTTGCTGGCGCAAGAAGGAAAGTAACACTAATAATCAGCGCCAAGGTAAACAGAACTCGCAGTAAGCTAGTCCCAAATGACACCTTATGAAGTTTACGATATCGGCTCTGAGGTATCTTTGAGTAATGCACTTTATAAAAGAGTTGTTTAAGAATTCCCTCCTCTAATAGTTTCTCAAAATTCCCTCCTTCACCATCTATCTCCTCTTGGTTATTCTCTCTAAATGCTGCAAGCGAAATATTGATATACTTTATGCTCGGATGTTTTCTCAAAAAAGTATTAATGATACTACTTTTTCCAGCTCCATAAGGACCTGCAAGAGCTATATTAGTAATACTCTTATCATTTATTGCCCATTCCATAGCCCTAAAATATTCCGATACATTCTCCGCATCATCTGTTGGACCAAGACCTACATATCCATAATCAGCTGTATCATTGACATTAAGTTGCAACTTGTCTCCGCCACGAAGAAAAGTATTTTTTACTGCAGTTCCCCAATTACGGAAAAGCCTACAAATATTGGCTATTATTATATTTTTCTTTTTTTCCTTTTTCATAAGCTTTTCCTTTCGTCAATTATATTTTTGCGAGCAAATCCATTTTTTGCTTCTTTTCACCTTCAACAATCACCTCTATACCTTGGAATTTAGAATAGTTAGCTTTTACACCATCATCTAATTCTATTTCTATTCTTTGTAAGGCAATATGTGACAATGCTTGATAGTATGCTTTAAGTTCATTAATCTGCTTTATGTACTTATCACGCATCTTTGTTGCATACGCTTTGTCGACTGCAGTTGTAGTTGTTTTTATTACATAATCTGCATTTTTTAATGCATTTTCTATAGCAGACTGTATTTTACTCAAATAATCAGATCTAATAAGTCCAACTGTATCCTTATTATACCTGTGCAAATAAATCAAGCATTTAAAGCCATTCTGTTTTCCAGAGTCAAACAGCCAATATATTGATTCTTTGCATGTTTCACACATGTTTTCCAAAGCTTCATACCAAAATAATCCACAAGAAATTCCGGGAAAGCACTGATAATAAACACTTTATTATTGCCTGCTAAAGTCTGTTCACACATAAAGATATCATATGGACTTGCTTCATCTAAATATTGTTCATATGAAATAACTTCCGCATTTCCTAACAAGCAAGATATTCTCATTGAAAAGACATCAATGATTTCTTTCCATACATCTATATTGTAATCTCTAAAATGTGGATTCAGAGAATTTCTCGCAGATATATTCTTATATTCAGCAAGATCACTAATTTCTACAAAGCAATTATCTCCGTTTCCACATTTCCCTGCTTCAAAATCTCGCAATGCCTCCACCATCGGATAACTGATATATAGCTTTCCATTCTCAGTTTCATTGTCAAAGCTTTCAAGCATCTGGTTGATTACATCACCGTCATCTGACTTTCCCAAGTTTGTCTGATGTGCATCATAATCAAAGAAAAGAAACACCTCCGAAAAATCATCTCTTGATAATCCTTCCAATTGTTCTCTGATTTTCTTATTACTTTCCCTTAAGACCTCAATGACGTCTGTGTCGAAATCATCCGCTTTGAGTTTCTTCCAAAGCATATAGATATTTTCTCCGGCCGGAAGCGTAATAATCTTAAAATTTCCATGCTTAAAGAACACCCTTGAAATATTATCAATAACCTGTGGTTCTCTGGTCTCTCCTTCGACTATAAATGCCTTATAGTCTTTATCTGCCATTAAACGCA
>CAYLSH010000008.1:0-46531 GCA_964386235.1 uncultured Lachnospiraceae bacterium
GAGGATGAATAGTGTGAAAAATAATAAACACAAGATATTAGTAATCGAAGACGAACAGAATATTTCTAATTTTGTGAAAACCATCCTGGAAACAAATGATTATCAGGTGCTAAGAGCAAGGACGGGGCAGGAAGGAAAAACGATGGGGTTTTCGCACAATCCGGATCTGATCATTCTGGATCTGGGATTGCCGGATCTTGATGGCTGCAAACTGATTGAGGCATTCCGGGAAAAATCCAATCTCCCCATTATTGTTTTGTCGGCACGGACATCGGAGTCGGACAAGGTAAAAGCATTGGATCTGGGTGCGAATGATTACGTAACAAAACCTTTTGGTACAGAAGAATTGCTTGCAAGAGTCCGGGCAACCTTGCGAAACAGCCGGTTTACAGGTGTGGGCGAGCGGCAGGCACGAAAAACATTCCATATTAAGAACATGCTTGTAGAATATGAAATGCGCCGGATCACGATTGACGGAAAAGAAATTCACCTGACGCAGACGGAGTATAATATTGTGGAGTTACTCTCCGTTCATTCCGGAAGAGTATTAACATATACGGAGATTATCAAAAAAATATGGGGGTACTCGGATTCCGGAAGTATTAAAAAATTACAGGTAAATATGGCAAACATTCGTAAAAAATTTGGGGAAAAACCAGGGGAATATCTTTACATTTTAAACGAACTCGGAGTTGGATACCGTATGAATGATGACGGTGATTCAAATGAAGAGGAATAAACATCAAACCATAGTGAAGGAGAAAATCAAATATGTCGTTAACTGATTTGATGAGCTTATTGGGAGGTCTTGCATTATTCCTTTACGGAATGCAGATGATGAGTTCTGGTTTGGAAGCAGCAGCAGGAAATAAGATGAAGGAGATCCTGGAAAAACTGACTGCCAACCGTTTCCTTGGTGTTCTCGTGGGTGCCGTGATTACGGCAGTGATTCAGTCATCATCCGCTACAACGGTAATGGTTGTCGGATTTGTAAACTCCGGCATGATGACTTTAAATCAGGCAGTCTGGATCATTATGGGTGCCAATATCGGTACTACGATCACCGGACAGCTGATTGCTTTGGATATCGGAGTTGTTGCACCGATGATTGCGTTTGTTGGTGTTGCAATGGTGGTATTTACCAAAAAAGAAAAGTTGCACTATATAGGAAGTATCTTTGCAGGACTTGGTGTACTTTTCATAGGTATGGATATGATGAGTGCAGCAATGAAACCACTTGCAAATTCGGAAGAATTCGTGAATATTCTCACCAAATTTGAAAATCCGGCATTGGGCATTCTGGCAGGACTTGTTTTTACCGCTATTATCCAGTCATCCTCTGCCTCTGTCGGTATTCTACAGGCGTTAGCAAACAGTGGTGTTATCGGACTTTCCAGCGCAGCGTTCGTGCTATTCGGACAGAATATCGGAACCTGTGTGACAGCGCTTTTGGCATCCGTCGGCACAAGCCGCAATGCAAAACGAACAACCGTTATACACATTTCCTTTAACATTATCGGAACGATATTGTTTACCACATTATGTCTGGTAACACCATTGATTGTATTAGTGGAAGGCTGGACACCGGACAATCCGAGTGCACAGATCGCAAATCTACATACCACATTTAATATCGTAACAACCCTTGTGCTTTTGCCGGTGGGTACGGGACTTACCAAACTGGCAAAACTGATCTTAAGGGACAAGGATACAGAGTCAGACTCCCTTAACGAACATTGCCTGGTGAATATCACGCATATGAAAGCGGACACATTGGGTGCATCCGCCATTAATATAGACGGAACCAAAAAAGAACTGCTTCGTATGTTACACATGGCAAAGGATAATGTACAGGATTCATTTGATGTATTTGCCGGAAAGGGCGTGGAAAAACTTTCCCAGATTGAAAAGAAAGAGGAATACATCGACTATCTGAACAAAGAAATTTCAAAATATATTACTACGGCCATGACGCACGAACATACAAAAGAAGGAAGTGGTGTGTTCAGTGCATATTACTCCATGACAAGTAATATTGAAAGAATTGGTGATCATGCAGTTAATATTGCAGGATATTCCCGCATGATTAAGGAAAAAGGAATTAAGTTTTCAGAAATGGCGCAGCAGGAAATTGCCGAGATGCAGCAGACCTGCAAGCATCTGTTTTCGTTGCTTTTAGAAGAACCGGCGGATATGATCTCGTGGCATACGCAGATCGCCTGTATGGAACAAAAGATTGATGATCTGACAGCGCAGTATCGCAATAACATGTTTGAACGTATTCAGAAGGGAACCTGTTCGGATGAAGGAAGTATTCTTTTTTCCGAGATGCTTACGGACTTTGAAAGAATCGGAGACCATGGTCTGAATATCGCAGACGAGACCATGAAAATTATTTTATTTGAAAGTTAAGATTATGGGACAGGGTATCGGACAGAATATCGATTTTGCCGGATATTCTGTCTTTTTTTATAGAATATGAAAAGATATATGATAAAATACCCAAAAAGGTTCCCTGCCTGCTTTTGGAATACTGTTATCCGCCAGCGGAAAGAAAGCTTAATATTTGGTAAGTGAAATGAGTAAAGCCAATAAATACTATATCTAGTATTTATTGGCTTTTATATTCCGTTGTCTTGTATTTTTACGGTCTCTATGATAAACTTAACCAAAGTGGGGATTTCTACATACCAAAAACGGATATTATGTAAACTTTCTTGCGGGAATTATAACAAAAGAGGTGGCTACCTTGGATAAGTACGAATATAAGTTACGCTCAGAAGAGATTAAATCACTAATTAAAGAGAGGGATTTTGTAAAGGCGATGGAGATTGCGGATACCATTGACTGGACACGCGTCAGAAGTGTATCCATGCTTTGTACAATCAGTGATCTTTATAAGATTAACCGCCGCTACAAGGAAGCAAAGGATCTGTTGCTTCAGGCATATGAAAAGCATCCGGGAGGAAGGACTATCATATACTCTCTTTGTGAACTTTGTATCAAGACGGATGATATCGTAGGCGCGATTGAATATTATAAAGAGTTTGTCCAGTTAGCACCGACGGATAATGGCAAATTTATTCTTCAGTACAAGATCTATGAGGCACAGGATGTCAGCCTGGAAGAGAGAATAGCTGTATTGGAGGAATTAAAAAAGAGAGATTACCGTGAAAAATGGGGATATGAACTGGCATATCTCTATCATCGCATTGGTCTGGGGACCAAGTGTGTGGAAGAGTGCGATGAATTGATTCTTTGGTTCAGAGAAGGCAAATATATTAAAAAAGCAATGGAATTAAAGATGCTCCATCAGCAGCTGACCGGAGAACAGGATGCTTTATACAAACGTATGCTTCCGACCAAGGAGCAGGAACAGTATGAACAGCAGACCAAGGTGTATGAAGCACCGGAAGAAGACGAGATCCAGGTTAAGACGGTTGATGTCAGCAAATACAATACAATCAATCTGCAAAAAGAACTGGCAGAAAGCATGAAGGAAGTGCTGGTGGCAGACAATGATTTTTCGCCTTTATACAGTGAGGAGATGCCACTGCCGGAAGATAAAGATGCGGATCCTGCCACGGAAGAAGTAACAGAAACAGAAGAGGAACAGGAAGAAGAAACGGTATGGAATAATTCCAATCATACGGTGGACTATGTACCGGGAAGCATCACGGAGGCCATTATGGCACCTATGATGCAGGGACAGGATTCGGATGAATTACAGGAATTAACGATAGAGGACGGCAATGTAGTAGCGATAGAGCCGGTTACGGAAGAACTGCCTGTATTTGAAGAAATGCATGCATCAGAAGAACTGACGATTACGGAAGAATTACCGGAAGAGGAAGTGAACATTCCGGAAGTAAATACGAAAGTGCATTCCGGGGATTTATCCGATACGGCTGTGATTCGTCTGGTTGAAGAGGCAAAAGAGCCCATCTCTTCCATGATTAAGGAACAGGTTAATGAAGCGGTGGAATCTGCCATCAAAGAGGACAGACCTTCCATCCGGGAAGTGATGAAGGGAAAAAATTCTCCTGATTTATCCCAGATTAACCCTCCGGAAAGCATGGGTCATCTTTTATCGCAGGAATATGACGGACAGATCAGTTTAGTCATTCCGGAAGGAGAAAAGGTAGAGAAACAGATAACGGGACAGTTAAATCTGGACGATATTCTGGCTGAGTGGGAAAAGACCAAAAAAGAAAATGAAGAGAAGAGAAAAATTGAAACCCAGCAGCGTTTGTTAAAACAGACCGGAACGATGTTTACGGAGTTTGAGGCAAAAGTACGGGATGGTATTTTGGAAAAACTCGAAAATAATGAGACTGTTTCAGAAAAGATAAAAATAGAAGTAGAAGAGTTCCCGGAAGTAGAGGAATTGGAAGAAATTGAAACAGAACCGGTTTTGGAAGAAGCCCGGGAAGAGGAAGTGCCGGAGGCAGAAATCAGTCTGCCAAAAGAGGACTTCGAAGAAATCGCAGAAGAAGAGGTATTTGAAGAGGAAGAGGAGACTTCTGAAACAGAAGGCGAAACGATGCCGGAAGAGACAACGGAAGAAACCGTGGAGGAAGAGACGGATTCTGAGGAAACCGTTTCCGAAAAATACGAAGAACCGGTTCGTAACATGACGGAAGAAGAGATCGCATTGTTTGCTCCGTTTGTACAGACAAAAGGAGCCCGCATTCGTCTGCTTCAGTCACTGGATCAGATCAGTCTTGCGGCATACACAGGCAATGTATTTGTTACCGGTGAGACGGCGGAAGAGGCTGTGGAACTTGCTAAGAACGTAGTGCGTGAAGTACAGATGACGGATCGCAATTTCTCAGGTAAGATTGCCAAGGTTACCGGCCATTCATTGAACAATCGTGAGATTGAGCCCATGGTAGCAAAATTGTCAAACGGAGCGCTCATCATTGAAAGTGCGGCACAAATGGATGCGCAGACCACGAAGGATCTGCTGAAGGCGCTGAATCAGGAAAAAACCGGAATTGTTGTAGTTTTGCAGGATACACGCAAAGCCATGCACAAGATGATGGAATATTTTACCGGCATGAAAGAGGTTTTCAATGTCCACATAGAAGTGGAAGAACTGGGGGATGATGCATTAGTTGCCTATGGTAAGAAGTATGCCCATTATCTGGAGTATTCGATTGATGAGATGGGTGTATTGGCACTGCATACACGAATTGATGAGTTGCAGACAGCGGATCATGTGGTTACGGTAGCCGATGTAAGGGAGATTGTGGATGAGGCTATTGAACATGCTAATCGTAAATCATTACGTCATTTCACGGATGTGTTGTTTGCGAAGAGATATGATGATGATGATATGATTATATTAAGGGAGAAGGATTTCCTCGAATAAAAAATTGGGAGAGTAAAAGATGGCAGAGAAAATAAGGGAGAAGGTATTTATTTCTGAGGCGGACCAGTATTTATTTGCCCAGGGAACGCACTATGATATTTACAAGAAACTCGGGGCACATGTTTCAGAAGAAAATGGAATAAAGGGCGTTTATTTTGCAGTATGGGCACCAAATGCAAAATATGTGCACATCATTGGTGATTTTAACCAATGGAATGAATTTTCCCACACGATGAAAAGAATCGGACCGGGTGGGATTCATGAATTATTTGTTCCGGGAATTGGGGACGGCGAGATTTATAAATTCCTCATTGAGACACCGGATGGACGTAAGTTATACAAAGCCGATCCTTTTGGCAATTCCGCAGAGTACAGACCGGGAACGGCTTCTAAGATAGCGGATCTTTCCAAAATCAGCTGGTCGGATGAAAAATGGATCACTGCAAGGGAAAAGAAAAACTGGGAAGAAGAACCAATCTCCATATATGAGTGTCATATCGGCTCATGGATGAAACATCCGGATGGAAAAGAAGGTTTTTACAATTACAGAGAATTTGCGGACAGGATCGTAGAATATCTGCAGGAAATGCAGTATACACATGTGGAATTGATGGGGATTGCGGAGCATCCGTTTGACGGTTCCTGGGGATATCAGGTAACCGGCTATTACGCACCGACATCCCGTTATGGTACGCCGGATGATTTTGCTTATCTGGTAAACACCCTGCATGAGAATGGCATCGGTGTGATTTTAGACTGGGTACCGGCACATTTCCCGAGAGATGCACATGGTCTGGCAGAGTTTGATGGCACATGTCTGTTTGAACATCCGGACTCACGCAGGGGCGAACACCCGGAATGGGGAACTAAGATTTTCAATTATGCGAAAACCGAAGTAAAGAATTTCCTGATCGCAAATGCATTGTTCTGGATCCGGGAGTTCCACATTGATGGTCTGCGTGTAGATGCTGTTGCGTCCATGCTGTATCTGGATTATGGTAAAAAAGATGGTCAGTGGCTACCGAATCAGTATGGCGGAAACAAGAATCTGGATGCAATAGAGTTTTTCAAACACTTTAATTCCGTGATCCACGGCTGTCATAAGGGCGTATTGACGATTGCGGAAGAATCCACTGCATGGCCGAAGGTTACCGGAGATGTAGAAGATGACGGTCTTGGATTCTCTTATAAATGGAACATGGGATGGATGCATGATTTCTGCGAATATATGAAACTGGATCCGCTTTTTAAGCGTGATCATCACCATGCGCTTACATTTGCCATGAGTTATAATGACTCTGAAAAATATATTCTTCCCCTCTCCCATGACGAAGTGGTACATCTGAAATGCTCCATGGTCAATAAGATGCCGGGGTATAAGGTGGATAAGTATGCCAATTTAAGAACGGGCTATACATATATGTTTGGCCACTCCGGCAAGAAACTTCTGTTTATGGGACAGGATTTTGCACAGGAAAGAGAATGGAGTGAAGAAAGAGAACTTGACTGGTTCTTACTTCAGGAACCTCTGAATAAAGGAATGCATGAATATATGCGTGAACTTCTGACTCTCTACAAGAATCACCCGGCAATGCATCAGATTGATCATGACTGGGCGGGCTTCCAGTGGGTTAACTGTGATGACTGCGACAGAAGCATTTACAGTTTTATCCGAAAGAGCAAGGGTGCAAAAAAGAAACTTCTTTTTGTGATGAATATGACACCGATTAAAAGGGAAGGATTTGAACTGGGGGTTCCCGGAAAGAAGAAATGCAAACTTCTTTTAAATAGTGACGATGAGAGATTTGGAGGAAATGGTGCTGTCATTCCAAAAGAAATCACACCGGTGAAAGAAGAGTGCGATTATCTTCCCTATAAGATTACTTTCGATCTTCCGCCGTTTGCATCCGCAGTATTCGAAATCTGACAGATCGGACGGGAAGGTTAAGAAAAGGAATAATTTTACCGAAATAAAAGGTGAATGAATTGTGAGGCAAGCAGTAAGCCGATGGTTCATTCACCTTTATTTTTACGAAAAGAGAGATGAAATATGAAGATCACCTTTGATGCATGGAATCAGAATATGGCAATGGATAAAGTGACGACGGCATATGAACCGGCCCGTCATTATTCACAGAGGATACAGGGAATAGATGCATTTTCCGTAGATATTATGGGAAATGTCATAAATCAGAATGCCTATGGGGAGCATGGAAGTGCAATAAAAAATATCATGCAGAGTTTGGGTTCCCAGGTGGATATTCAGGTTCAGAGGGATTATATGACAGTAATGTCAAATATTGTCTCCACAGAAGATTTTAATAAGATGATGAAGGATGGATTTGATCCTTCTAAAATAGATCCGCAGCAGTATGTGACCATCGTGGACCATATCAAAGCGGAGATGGCAAAATCCGGAAATGTAGTAGCCGGTTACAATGATGATATGAAACCGGAGGAAATAGAAGAAGCACTTGGCAGCAGTTCTCTGGCAAAAGAAGTGGAAAGGGAACTTAGGAATGCCAATTTACCTGTAAATGCAGAAAATGTGGATTCGATGAAAGAGACTTTGGAAAAAGCAGAAAGCATCTCTTCCTATGACGAAGCATGTAAAAAATACATGGTAGAAAATCATATGGAGCCAACCGTGGAAAATCTGTACCGCGCTCATTTCAGTGCATCCGGAGACGGAAGTAAACAGTCAAGAGGATATTACGCACAGGAAATGCCGGGGTATTTTGCGAAGAAAGCGGATACGATGGATTGGGAGTCTCTAAAATCCCAACTGGAAAAGACGATTGAAAAGATGAATCTGGGTGATCAGACAAAGGAAGAGTCCTTAGAACAGGCAAAATGGCTGATGGAAAGAGGTATTCCGGTAACGGAAGAGTCCATGAATGCACTGGGCAGGATGGATGAAGTTACAATTCCCCTCGATATTCACAAAGTAATCCGCGCCGGAGTCAATGCCCTGATAGAAGGAAAGAGTGCATCGGAAGGAGTCCTCACAGGTACACAGGAAAGTATTTATGAGAAGGCAGTGCGCTACACGGAAGAAATAAAAGAAGTGACGGACGAAGATATAAAAAGAACCCTTGAAAGAGGAGAGGAGCTGAATCTTAAGAATCTGCGTGCATCACGATCCGGGAAACATACATTGCAGGTTTTTTTGGAAGAAAAATATATCACGGCATCCCGTCAATTAGCAGAAGTACAGTTAAAAATGACCATTGATGCTAATATTAAACTTTTGCGATCCGATTATGCGATTGATACCGCACCCCTGTCCGAACTGGTGGAAGCATTAAGAGAGCAGGAAGAGAGAATGGCGGCACCATTTCTGGATGGCGAAGAAGGTACCGCTCCCATAACGGCAAAATCAGAATTGTACCGACAGACACAGAATGTTTTAAGAGAGATTCCGTCTTTGCCGGCAGCAGTACTTGGCAGGATCACATATGCACAGAGTATATCCCTATCCACTTTGCACGCGGAAGGTGTGGCACTTAAGAGCCGGTATGAAGCGGCGGGAACCGCATACGAGACGTTAATGACATCGCCACGCGCAGATATGGGCGATTCCATAAAGAAGGCATTTCGCAATGTGGACGATATCTTAACAGATATGAACGTTGAGTTGACTGAGGATAACAGAAAAGCAGTCCGTATACTGGGTTACAATCGCATGGAGATCACGGAAGAAGCCATAAGGGAAGTAAAAGAAGTGAATCTTCAGGTAGAAAATGTGATCAAAGGCATGACGCCACAAAGGACATTGGGAATGATCCGGGAAGGCATCAATCCGCTTACGATGGATCTGACAGAAGTAGAAGACTATCTGAAGCAGGCAGATCGGGAACCGGAAGAGGAAATGACGAAGTACTCCCGTTTCCTCTATGAATTGGAAAAGAAAGGGGAAATCTCAAAGCAGGAAAGAGAATCCTATATTGGAGTGTACCGTCTTTTCCACCAGATTGAGAAAAGTGACGGGGCTGTGATCGGAAGTCTGATGGCGCAGGGAGCGGATCTGACACTGGGCAATCTTTTGACAGCCGTTCGGAATCGCAAACATGGGAAAATGGATTATACGATAGACGATTCTTTTGGTTCGGTACAGGAGACGGTAAAAAAAGGAAAATCCATTTCCGAACAGATCGAGAAAGGAATCCATGAAAACAGAGTCGCACATTCTATTTTTCAGAATATGGAAGTATCTCTTTTGCAGCAGGTACCGCTTGGGGATGGTATGACTTTGGAAGAATTACGGAATGTCCTGAATCAGACCAAGGCCGAACCTTTATCGGAAGAAATGGCAAAAGATCTTTTGAAGGAATATAGACAGGATCAGAATAAAACGGCACAGATGGATGAGGAAATCCTTAACATTATGTCGGAGTATGATATTCCGTATACAGTGGAAAATCTTTTGGCTGCGGAGACGGTTCTGACGCAGAAGGGACAAACCGTTAAGATGATAAAGGAAGCAGCACAGAAACTGGATGCTGCAAATCACGATAATGAGACCGCAAAGGCATTATATGATGCGGAAGAAGAGATTATTGAGAATTTTAACGACTATGATTCCGCTCAGGAGATATTGAATAAGTGGGAAATGCGCCTGAAAGATACGTTGGAGCGTACGGCGGAGCAGGTGTCGGATACCAGACAGGAGATATTGCAGTTGTATCAGAATTATAAGCAACTCTCCGTAATGGGTGGCATGCGAAAGAACGAAAGTTATGAGATCCCGATGGAAATAAACGGGGAAATGACTTCCGTTAATCTGACACTGGTACAGGGTGCGGAAGAAAAAGGAACCGTAAGCATTACCATGGAGAACACTTATTTTGGAAAAGCAGGTGCCAAGTTCAAACTGAGCAAAAACCGGATTGACGGTTACTTTATTGCGGACAGCCAGATGGGAAAGGATCGTCTGGAAGAAATCGGCAAAAACATCCTTGCAACTTTTGAAAAAGAAGGGATGGAAGTGGGAGATGTACACTATGTAAACGCCCACGCCCAGGGAAAAAAAGATTGGAATCCGCTAACGTTTTCCGAACATAATGACGATAATAATAATGAAACAGTTGCCGCAAGACAGTTGTATCAGGTAGCAAAAACATTCTTGAAGGGAATGCGGGACTTTACATAAAAGAGGAGATTTATATGAGTTTAAAGATCAATTATAATGTATCAGCAATGATTGCCAATAATTCATTAAAAATGAATGATAATAGTTTATCAGCATCACTGGAGAGACTTTCATCCGGCTATAAGATCAATCATGCCAAGGATAATGCGGCAGGGCTTGCGATCGCAAGACGTATGAATGCCCAGATCAGAGGTCTTGAGGTAGCAGAGCAGGATGCCAAAGACGGAATTTCTGTTCTGGAGATTGCAGACGGAGCATTGGCAGAAGTACATGATATACTTCAGAGAATGAATGAACTGGCAGTTAAGTCCGCTACGGAAACGATCACGGATGATGATCGTGAGACCATTCAGGCAGAAGTGGATCAGTTAAAAGAAGAGATTACCCGAATTGGAGAGACAACGGAGTATAACGGAAGAAAATTATTCGACGGAACCTTTGATATGAAAGGGTACACCTCCAAAACAGAGATTAAGGTTAATTATTTTTCAGATACCGTAGCAGTGGGAGACTACGATGTTTCTTTTAAAAATATTACATTTGATGCAGATGGTGCGGTCTCCAATCAGGCAACGGCGACTATCACCAGAACGGATGTGAATCCACCGGTAACAGTGCCGGTAACGGTAAGCGGTGATGAGGATCAGTTGATCTTAAAAGGCGAAAAGGGCTATGAACTTCGATTTGGTTTACATGATGGCTGGAATATAGATGCTGGTGCAGTGCAGACGGATGTTGCGTTTACAATGGAACTGACCAGCATGGGACCGATGACTTTACAGATCGGAGCCAATGAGGGACAGACCATAGATATCCGTATTCCGGAGTTGTCGTTATTAAATGCAGGAATTAACAAAACCGATATGTCCACGAAGGCAGGTGCGGATAAAGCAATAGATGAAATTGACAACGCGATTTCCTTTGTATCCCAGATGCGTTCCAGAATGGGAGCTTATCAGAATCGTTTAGAGCATACGGAGAACAGTCTCTCCGCATCGGAAGAAAATGTTACGGCAGCCTATTCCCGTATCATGGATACGGATATGGCGGAAGAAATGACGGAGTACTCCAATATGCAGGTGCTTACACAGGCAGCAACTTCCATGCTGGCACAGGCAAATGAGCGTCCTTCCCAGATGTTACAGTTATTACAGTAATGGTTTCCTAAGGGAGTAATTTTATATGACAACGGAACAAAAGAAAGAGTTTACGCGGAAAATATCGCAGGCAAACTCATCCGAACTGATTGTAATCCTGTATGATATTGCTCTTGTATATGTAAATGAGAGCATTCAGTATATGGAAAAGGAAGATTTTACAAATGCGAAGATTCAGGCAGGTTTTGCCAGACGTTGTATAGAAGAAATGATTGCCAATCTGCATTTTGAATATGATCTTGCCGTAGTATTGCACCGGGTATATCTTTCCATGAAAAAATCGCTCAGAGAAAGCCTTCTTGAGAATAATACGGAACCATTATATGCCGTAAAGAAGAATCTCCTTTCTTTGCGTGACGCGTACGCCCAAGTCGTTACACAGGACAAAAGCGCTCCTGTTATGGGGCATGCACAGACGGTGGTCGCAGGACTGACCTATGGTAAGAATTCCTTAAATGAAAGTCTGGCTCAGGAAAGCAGTAACCGGGGATTTTGTGTCTGACAGGTAGGAAATGGTCTCGGTTTCCTGATTCAGGGCACTGATTTCCTCTAACAGATGCTTATACCGTTTTAAAGTTGCATTGATATCATAGATATAGCAGTCGATCAGATCAGGATCGGTAACAAAATCAAAACCGCGATAGGCGGTATCCAATTCACATTTTGTCTTTTCAAGGTCTTCAAGAAGGAGCTGACGCTCTGTCTTGGGGACCTCTTTTATTTCAGGATTTGACCGTTCTCGGAAGAAAAATTTCATATGCGTTATACTCCTTAATAAATGAAATAGCCTTTTTCTTTACTGAAAGTATAGTCAGCAAATAAAAAAATATACCAGATTTTTCAAAATTAATTTGTCATAGAGTCCGTTTCCATCACATAGTATGGATCAGATAAGGATGGGAGAGACGGTACATGGAAAAAGAAGGATGGGCAATTTTAGCGGTCATATTTGCAGCGGTCTTATTACTCGTACTTGCATTAAAAATACGTTCAGAATGGTTGTTAAACCTGATTTTACGCGGGATTCTGAGTACTATCGTCTTTTATGGAATCAATCAGGTTTTTATAGGACTGAATATGGCATGTGAGGTCGGAATCAATCCTTATACGGTGTGTACGGGCGCAATTTTTGGTGCCCCGGGGATTGTTTTGTTATATGGAATCCGACTTTGTTCCATTTTATAATTTCGTGCAAAAAATAGCATAATTCATTTAAAAGGGTGGACGGTGGCGTGGAGGGTAAAGTATACTCGCCATACAACTTACGAAGAGGTGGTGAAAACAAATTGTTGCGATATTATATGTAATCTTACTAATTTCAGTTTATACGGATACGACAAAAGGAATTATACCCAATCGGTTGATTCTGCCGGGATGTGTGATCGGTTTACTATTAAACATTCACAGACCACAGCAGATTCTCCTGGCAGTCACAGCAGGACTCTTCTTATTCATTCTATACATACCGGGTGTGATCGGGGCGGGTGATGTAAAATGCCTTTTTATGATCGGTCTGTATCTGGAACGGGATCCATACATTATTTCTATTATATCTGGATTTTTGATTGCAGCTCTTAGTTCATTTTGTATTCTTTTAAAAGATTTCATTATTAATAAATCCAAAGCATTAGAACAGAAACATACTATTCACTTAGCAGGTCCAATTTTCTTAGGAGTCATCATATCAACGGGAGGAGCCCATCTATGAATCATATTTTAGCAATATGTGATGCAGAAGAAGCCTATGCATCAAAATTAACGGAATATATCAATCAGAAAGAATCATTTCCTTTTCAGGCACGTTCTTTTTACAGTATTGAAAAAGTAAAGGAGTTTAGCCAGAGACAGGAAATAGAAGTTCTTCTATTAACGGAGAAGTGGAAAACAGAAGGAGAAGATCTGGAAAATGTGGACAAGATTTTTCTTTTACAGGAATCTTCCGATCTGGCAGAAAGCAAAGATAAACGGATATGGAAATACCAGTCCGGTGAAGCATTGTTAAAAGAACTGTTGGCATTACTTGCCCTGGAACCGGGAAGGACAGCTCATATCCAAAGAAGGCAGAGCCTGCATGTAACCGGATTTTATTCACCGGTGAAACGTAGTTTACAGACAACATTTGCGCTGACCATGGGACAGATTCTTGGTAAAAGAGGAAAAACACTCTACGTCAATCTGGAAAGCTACTCCGGACTGGGAAAACTGGTTGGCAGGGAGTTTTCCCATGATCTGTCGGATCTTCTGTATTATCTGCAAAATGGAAAAAACAATCTGGAATTCTATCTTTCCAGTATCACGGAACAGATTGGAAACCTTGAAGTGTTGCCACCCATGCGCTGTCAGATGGATCTGATCAGTATTTCGACAAGGGAATGGCTTCAGTTATTCTATGAGATAGAGACACATACGGAGTATGAATATCTGCTTTTGGATTTATCGGATAGTGTGCAGGGTTTATTTGAATTATTGCAGCAATGTGACCGGATTTTTACAACAACCGCAGAAGACGGAGTGGCACTGGCAAAACTGGATCAGTATGAGAGGATGTTAGAGCAGTGTCAATATGAGGAGATCATGGAGAAAACCTGTAAATGCAAGTTTCCGCATATAGAGTATCTGCCAAAGCAGTTAGATCGTCTTCCCGGCTGTGAACTTGCACAGATTGCCAGGGAGTATTTAAAGGAGGATTATCATGCTAAGCGATAAAGAACGCAGACTGGTCGAAACGATTCGTAAAAAAGTACTGGATAAAACGGAGTACGAACAGGAATCCTCAGATGAAAAAATACAGGAATGGATTACCTGTTATCTGGAAGAAGAGACCAAGCAGGAATTTTTGCCTTATTACAGAAGAGTGGTATTGGGAAAAGAAATATTCTACTCCCTACGAAAACTTGATCTTTTACAACCGCTTTTAGAAAACCCGGAGATCACGGAGATCATGGTAAACGGAACGGATAACATTTTTATCGAAGAACAGGGAGCCTTAAAAAAACTGGAGATCCGGTTCCAGTCAGAAGAGAAATTAAAACAGATTATTCAACAGATTGTTGCCAAGTGCAACCGTGTGGTAAATGATAGTTCCCCGATTGTAGATGCGAGACTGGAGGATGGTTCCCGTGTGAATGTGGTTTTAAACCCGGTGGCATTAAACGGGCCGATTCTGACAATCCGTCGTTTCCCGAGGCATCCTTTTGACATGGATAAGCTGGTAAAGATGGAATCCGTATCGCAGGAAGCGGCAGAACTACTTCGTAAATTAGTCTATTCGGGATACAACATATTAGTCAGCGGAGGAACCGGAAGTGGGAAGACAACATTTTTAAATGCATTGTCCGGTTACATTCCCAAAGAAGAAAGAATTATCACGATTGAAGATAGTGCGGAGTTGCAGATTCAGGGAATTGATAACCTCATTCGTATGGAAACCAAAAATGCCAATCAGGAGAACACTAAGGCAATTTCCATACGGGATTTGATCAAAACCTCTCTCAGAATGCGTCCCACGAGAATCATAGTGGGGGAGGTGCGAGGAAGTGAAGCGATGGATATGGTGTGTTCTGCCATGAACTGCGGACATGATGGGAGTATGTCCACGGTTCATGCAAACAGCGCCGGGGACACGCTTCTTCGATTGGAAACCATGATATTAATGGCGGCACAGATTCCGGTAGTCGCAATCCGTTCGCAGATCAGCAGCGGAGTGGATATTATCGTTCACCTTGGCAGGCTTAGGGATAGAAGCAGAAGAGTATTGGAGATTGTGGAAGTAACCGGTATGGAAGATGGAGAAATCGTACTGAATCCATTGTTTCTGTTTGTAGAAACGGGCAAGAAGGATGATAAGCGGGTAACAGGTGTATTAAAAAGAATGGGAGAACTACAAAATGTCAGAAAATTACAGGCGGCCGGATTATGACAGGTATATTTTCAGTATAAAGGAGATAGTGAGGTATGTTCTGGAAGGATTTTTAATTGTAGCAGTGGTAAGTTATTTCTTTTACCGGTCCGTTGTGATCGCGTTACTGATTAGTCCGGCGGTGATTTTTTACCTCAAGATGAAAAAAGACGAGTTATGTAAGCAAAGGAAACGCAGATTGAACCTACAGTTTAAGGATGCCCTCAAATCCATCAATGACTCCCTGCAGGCAGGATATTCCATGGAAAATGCGTTCGTGGAAGCATACCGGGATATGGTGGAATACCATGGTGCGGACAGTCTGATTGCAAAGGAACTGGCGGGGATTCGATCGGGAATCCGTAATAACATGCCGGTAGAAGATCTGATGGATGATATGGGAAAGAGAAGCGGAGTGGAAGATATTCAGGACTTTGCGGGGATTTTACGGGTAGGCAAGCAGAGCGGAGGCAATCTCAGTACGCTTTTTGAAAACAGTATGCTTGTTATGGAAGAAAAAATTGCGGTCAAAGAAGAGATTCAGACACTGATCAGTGCTAAAAAACTGGAATCCCGCATTATGTGTATCATTCCGTTTGGGATCATTTTTTATCTGGATATGACTTCAAAGGGGTATTTTGATGCATTGTATGCGGATATGGCAGGGCATATCATTATGACGATATGCCTGGGAATATACATATTTGCTGTCCGTATGATGGAAAGAATAATGGATATAGAAATATAAGTGCAAATGGTGGAGGTTAGAGTGAAAGGAAAAAAAGCAGAAAAGGCGAGAGTATCCAAATTCATCCTGAATTTCTGGATGAGATTTTGTAAGCGGCGTAATATCCGATGCTTTTCGAGGCAGTTGGAGTATGAGATCAGCAGTCTGAATCCGGGAATGGATGCGGTAAAACTGACAAAGGAACATTATGAAAAAAAGATTTCTCTGTGTCTGATGATCTTGGGCGCAGGAGTCTGTATAACGGGTCTTTGCCTGATAACGGGAAGCGGTGATTCTGTTTTATATGAGGAAACCTATTTGAAAAGGGATTCCGTAGGAGGAGAGGAAAAGATTGTAGAACTGGACGCGGAGATTGGCAAGACGCAGTTATCTAAAATAAGTGTTTCTGTGGAAGAACAGGTGATGGATGAAAAAACAGCTAAAGCAGCTCTCAATGAAATTGCGGAGAAATTACCGCATAGCATTTTGGGAGAAAATGAGTCATTGGAATATGTGAGTCGGCCATTACAGCTTCCGTCCACATGGCAGGATCTGCCCGTCAGCATCTTTTGGGAAAGCAGTGATCCGCAGCTTTTAAAGGAGGATGGAACTTTCGGGGACGGTACGATACCGGCAAACGGAAAAGAGATTACTCTGACAGCGGATTTGTATTATGGAGAAATCACTAGAAACGTAAAGATAGAGAGCAGAATCTATCCGCCCGATCTGAGGGAGGAAGAACGATTGCAAAAGGAATTAAACCAGCTGTTAGAAAAAGAGCAGGCGGACAGCCGTACAGAGAAGTATTTCCATTTGCCGGAGCAACTAAAAGGAGAACCTATTACCTGGCGGGAACCGGATGGCAACCTGGCACTGCTTCTGCTTTTGCTGGTATTGGGAACGACGATGGCCGTTTTTACCGGAAAGGATCTGGATGTACATAAACAATATGAAGAAAGAAATAAACAGTTAATGTTAGAATATCCGGAATTTGTAAGCAGATTGCAGTTGTTTATCTGTTCCGGAATGAGTATCCGCAGCGCTTTTTTCAAAATGGGGAAAGAATATCAGAAATCTTTGCAGAAAGGAGGGAAGAAGAAGGTTGTCAATGAAGAATTATTATTGGCCATTCGGAAGATGGAAAATGGCATGAGTGAGACGGAGGCATTGGATTATTTTGGGAGAAGATGCCATCTGTACAGTTACAAAAAAATGGTGTCGTTGATTCAGCAGAATCTCAAAAGAGGTGCGGATGGATTAAGGGAAGCCCTTATGAACGAGACCAGAATGGCGTTTGAAGAACGCAAACAGACTGCCAGAAAATCAGGAGAAGAAGCCGGAACAAAATTATTAATTCCCATGATGTTAATGTTGGGAATTGTTATGGTAATTATTATGGTACCTGCTTATTTTTCCTTTGGCGGACTTGGAACATGAGATTGGAGGAAAACAAGATGAAATGGAGAAGGATGCGAAATTTCTTAAAAGAAGAAGACGGTATGGGAACCGTGGAAATCATCCTGATCATCGTAGTGTTGATCGGTCTGGTAATTATCTTTAAAAATCAGTTAAATGCTCTGGTAACGGACATTTTCAGCAAGATCACCAGTCAGGCAAATAGTATCTAAGAAAAGAAATAATTATGTAAGTAGAAGGAGACGGATAAATGGAAAAGAATATGAAAAAAGATGGCTATATTACCGTGTATCTTTCCCTGTCTTTACTGATTATGCTGTCCCTTATATTTACCCTTATAGAAGGAATCCGGATGCAGACTATACGCTTTCAGACAGAATGTGTGATGAATATAGGCCTGAGCAGTATATTCGCAGAGTATCATCGTGAACTGCTTAATCAGTATGACATATTTGCGATTGATACAACTTATGGATATGGACAGGCAGATGAGGATAGGACAGAGTCTCATTTATTGCAATATATGAATATGAATTTTATTGCTCCGGGCAGCACACGGATTTCCGGCTATAGGGATTTGACTGCCGTTCATGCGGATAATGCAGAATTATCGGAAATTTCCTATCTTTCAGATGGGAAGGGAGAGGTTTTAAAGTACCAGATTGTTCAATATATGAAAGAAAAGAACGGTCTTTCGGTTCTTGAGGACATAATACCGGAAGATTATTCGGAAATGGAATCAAAGTATGGTGGTCTGGAAGAGGAAAACCGCAATAACTTCCGTCTGATAGACGGAATCTTAGAAGAATTAAATGCGGCAAGGCAGGAGGAAGAAGATGAAATTTCAATCAGTAATCCGGCGGATCAGGTAGAAAGTATGCGGTCGGGAAGTGTCCTTTCCATGGCGGTTAAAGACAGCGGAAGTATTTCCTGTAAAAATGTGCCGGTTTCAAACTATATCAGCCACCGGAGTATTACAGAAGGAGTCGGACTCAGACCACAACAAAATGATGTGAACGGAGTCACGGATAAGATTCTTTTTCAGAAGTATATTACCGACAGGTGCGGGTATTTTCACAAAGAAAAAGAAGAAGGAGCCCTGTCCTGTCAGATGGAGTATCTTCTTTACGGAAAGGGAAGCGACATGGAAAATCTGGACGCGTTTGCCAATCAGGTATTCAAACTCCGGTATGTAACCAATGCCACCTTTCTATTCAGCAATGGAGCAAAGATGGCAGAGGCATCCGAATTAGCGGGGATTGTAACCGCCTCAATTGCGAGCCCACAGTTATATGAAGCGGTAAAGATGACCATTCTGTTTGCATGGTGTTATGCGGAAAGCGTACAGGATATGCGCATCCTGTTTGACGGAAAAAAGGCGGCCGTAATAAAGAGCGATGCCACGTGGAATACACCCTTAAGCGAGCTGTTGATGTTTACGTCCTCGCTGGATCACTATAAAGCAGACGAGGGCGGAATTTCCTATATAGATTATGTAAAATCATTTTTATTTGTTAAAGACGAAAAAACGATCCGTATGCGACTGATGGATCTGATGGAAATGGATATAAGAAAAACGGCAGGAAATCAGAATTTTATGATGGATCATTGTATCTATCAGCTGACGGGAGAAGTAAATGTATCCAGTCAGTATGGTTACGGGTGTTCTATCCGGAGAGATTATTCCTATGAATAAGAAGATAAAAGTATAAGCAGATCTGATGAAAGGGGGTAAGAGGATGTCCTTTTTGAACCCAAAAATATGTGATGATAAAAAAAATAAGACTTCTCTCCAGAGCAAAGGTAATGACAAAATCATTATTTATAAAATAAAGTGTCCTGGTTCAAAAAGGATATCCTCATATCTCCTTTCCCAAAAGGAAGGTAGTGTGACAGTAGAAGCGGCGATTGCGATTCCGGTGTTTCTATTTGCCATCCTCAATCTTATGTCGATTATTCTAATGTTTGGGGAATATTCGGCGCATCTTGCAGACATGCACCAGAGAGCAGAACAGCTTTCGGTGCATGCCCATGTCCGGGAACTGGGGCAGGATGTAAATAATGACCTTATCATACAGACAAAGGTACTCAAACTGGAGCCGGTAGTGCCGGTTATGGGGTTTTCTTCCGCAAGAACCATTGTGAACTGCAGAGTAAGAAAATGGACCGGATATGACGTCACAAGTGGTGCAGCTAAGGAGAAGGAAGAAGAGTGGGTTTACATAACACCATATGGAGAAAGCTATCATACCAGCAGGGAGTGCCGGTATCTGAGCCTTAAGATTAAGGCGGGGAAAATAGAAGAAATAAGTCAGTATCGTAATCGTAGCGGAGAGATATACAGGATATGTGAGACCTGTGGTTCAAGCGCAAACACAGGATTGTGTTTTTATACCGATTACGGAAACCGGTATCATACCTCTTTGCAGTGTGGCGGGTTAAAGAGAACTATTCGCACGGTTAAAAAATCAGAGGTGGGAAACCGGCATGCGTGCAGTGGCTGTTGTAAAGGGGACTGAGATGAAAGTAGTTTTATTATTATTCCTTGCGTTTTGTTTGTTATGGGACGTTAAGGACAGAAAATTACCGGCCATCTGGTTATATGCCGGCATGGGATGGATGATTATATATGCTCTGTATCAACTGATTATAGGAAAAAGAGGATGGACGGAACTGATATTGTCATTGATTCCGGGGATTGTATGTTATCTTCTGGTGATATTTACACACCAGATGGGGCAGGGAGATGCCTTTCTGATCCTTGGTATGGGATTTTGCATGCCATGGGATCGTTTATTACGGATAATCATGGCGGCATTCTTTTTATCCGCCATTGCGTCCATTTTGATGCTGATCGGTAAGCGTAAGATACAAGATAAAAGAATTGCGTTTGTTCCGTTTTTGTTTTGCGCGGTTCTTTTGTATGGGTAAGGAGGCCGGTTATGAAAAAAAGGAAAAAATACTTTGATGGATATCTGACGGTGGAAGCCTCTTTTCTGGTGCCGATTACATTTGTAATTCTGATGCTCCTTCTTTATTGGGGATTTTATTGCTATGACAAAAGTGTATCCGTACAATGCAGTTATCTCGCGGCATTAAGAGGTGCCCAAAGATGGGATTTGTCAGATACACAGCAGAAAGAATATGCGCAGGAACAGTTAGAAAAATTAATAAAAGAAAACCTGCTTTACATCCGCACGGAAAAATTATATACGGAAAACGGCATAAAGGAAATAAGAGCAGGAGTAACAGGCGGGTTGGATATTCTGGTAGGAAATGAAGAAAGTGTGGGCAGCAAACGCTGGATATTGGACAGTGAGGAGAAAGCATCCGGTTTAAAACCCACATCGTATATACGGATATATAGAATATTTGGAACAGAATAAAGTAACAGGAAAGGAAATATGGTGTAAGAAAAGATATATGAATATGGGGCAGATTTTAGAGGGAATCGTTATTAAAAAGGAATTTGATCATAGTTATCTTCTTATTAAGGCGGATTCTGCCGGGATGGAGTCCTATCCGTTTTTCATGATTTCGCGGAATAGTATCCATGGACTTTTACCATGCCGGATCCGTTATGTGGAGGACGTCCCTTATTATAGTTATGATATTTCTTCCAAAAAAACACTGGAGCAGGAATACCAGGACAAGAAATTGGATTTTGAACAGATAAAAGAACTGTTTTATGAGATAACGGATATTATAAAAGGATCAGAAGCGTATTTGCTGGAAACGGACGGATTTGTATGGTATCCGGAACACATATACAAAGATCTGGAGACCGAGAAGATTTTTTGCCTTTATCTTCCGTTAGGAGATAAAGAGAGGGAAGCGGAAACGGAAAAGTATCGTAAACTGGCGGATTTTTTCCTGGATAAGATCGATCATAAGGATGAACATGGCATTAATTGCGTCTATCAGTTTTACAAGATGTCAAAGGAGTCATTTTTTGTTCTGGAATCTTTTCTTGGTTTTATCGAAAAAGAAGAAACCATGTTACAGGCAGAAAAGAAAAAGTCCGTAGACAGATACACGGAAGCAGAAAACAGCAGTTATAAGACCCATAATGACTATGAAGAAACAGAATCTTCAGAAGAGAAAGAAGTAGGAAAAACATCTCTGCACACCAAGGGAAACTGGTTGCCCGTTCTCATAACCGTTTTCCTTGGTGCGATCCTTATACTTTTATATCTGTTTGTGCCGTATCTGCGGAATTTTGCATTATATCTGCTGCTTCCCGGCATGATGTTTATGATTGTCGGCATGATTTTTGCCGGAAAAAATATATACGATATATATCAGGATAAAAAAGAGGCAGAATGGGAGATGCCCACAGAAAAGGTTACGGTGGAAGAGTATTTTGATGATGGGATGGACAGTGAAACGGTATATTTTGAGGAAGAACTTTGTTTTCAACTAAAATGGAAGGAGGGGCATTTCTCAAGAGAATATTACTTGCGGGAATTGCCGGTAACAGTCGGAAAAATAAAAGAAAAAGCGGAGGTATGTATTGAAGATGATTCGGTAAGCCGCCTGCATGCCTGTTTTATAGAGAGAGGAAGAGAGATTTTATTACAGGATCTGGACTCCACAAACGGTACATTTGTAAACGGACAAAGACTGGCGCCCGGCGAACTTAAGATAATTAACAGGGGAAATGAAATACAGTTTGGTAAAATCATAGTAAATGTTGTATAATAACTCTCATGATGAGAGAAAAATTAGAAAAGTATTTGCAGACAGAAGGTTTTTTCCCATTAACATCCAAAATAAGTGATGTCGTGGTACTTGTCCGATTAGAGAATAATCTGGCAAATGTCCTTCAGATTATTGATTATGCAAAAGAATTGTATCTGGATAATGCGCAGTACGAAGAAGTAAAGGATGCGCTTCGCAAGATGTTTTCTGAGAGGGGGATTTCGGAAACCCATATTCTTTCCCTGATTTTGGCAGAGGATGAAAAAAAGAGTGAGCGACTGGCAAAGGAAGATCCGTTTTGCTGGCAGATCATTTCCTCCGAAAACCGTCTGGTAATAGGGGAAGACAAACAACCGGACTTTTATGGAGTCAGGGGCATTCTGGAGAAGTTTCTTGCCGGGTATGAGGAAGATCCGGAGCAATTTTTGGCAGAAGAAGAGATGTCGGAACCGGAACCATCCAAAAAGGAAAAAGTAGGGGCCTATTTAAAAAGGGCACCGCATATATCCCTCTTTTTGATTTTGATTAATCTGATTATGTGTTTTTGCTGTATCGAAGCACCGGCATTCTTTTATGGAAAAGGATGTGTTGGGCTTGCCTATTTATTACAGGGAGAATGGTATCGTCTTGTCACGGCCATGTTTCTTCACGGAAGTGTTGACCATTTTTTCAGTAATATGCTGTTACTGTATTTTCTGGGTGATCTTCTGGAAAATAAAATAGGAAAGTTCCGATTTCTGGTATTGTATCTGTTGACGGGCATAATCGGCAATTTGTTTTCTGCTTTTTATGAGTATGTATCCGGTTTGCAATATATATCGTTCGGTGCCAGTGGTGCCGTGTTTGGATTGATCGGAATGCTTTTTTATCTGGTTATGAAAAAAGACGAGCGGATCCGGGTATCCATGCCGGCGATGCTTTTTATGATCGTTTATTGCGTATACAGCAGTTTTGTGAATACACAGGTGAATGTGGCGGCGCATTTAGGCGGACTGATTAGTGGGATGCTGTTAATGTTTGTTTTTTACCCAAGGAGGAAATCACGTGAAAGTTAACATTTATTATGGTGGCAGGGGATTAATGGATGATCCGACCCTGTATGTGATCAGCAAAATGCAGGAAGTACTGGAAGAACTGAATGTGAAAGTGGAACGCTTTATGTTGTATGAGTTAAAAAATTCGATTACAACGCTTCCACAGACATTAAAAGAAGCGGATGGAGTTATTTTGGCATCTACCGTGGAATGGTATGGGATCGGTGGCTATATGCAGCAGTTTTTAGACGCTTGCTGGTTGTATGGGGATAAAGAAAAGATCTCTCAGATCTATATGTGCCCTGTTGTTATGTCAACCACATCCGGAGAGCGAGAGGGCAAGATGCAACTGGCGGTCGCATGGGAAATATTAGGAGGAAAACCCTGTAGCGGCATCTGTGGTTATATGACGAATTTGTCCGAACTGGAAAACAATGAAGATTATAATCAGTTGATTGAAAAGAAGGCAGAAAATGTATATCGTTCCATTAAGCAGAAGGTGGTAGCACTTCCCTGCAGCAATCAGGTTGTACAAAGGAAGGTATCCCTTACGCCCAATATTGATCTGACACCGCAGGAAACAGAACAATTATCCCAGTATGCGGCGGATGACAGTTATGTACAGCGTCAGAAGGAAGATATACAGGAACTGGCAGATTTGTTCCGGGGAATGATGGACCAGGAAAAGCAGGGAAATGATAATTACGTTTCCCGATTTGAGAGTCATTTTCATCCCATAGCGGGTCTTAAGGCAACTTATAAAATTGCGGTGGAAGGAACCGGTCAGGTTATTGGTTTGCAGATCAGTGGAAGAGATTTGAAATGCCGGGAAGGATGGAGCGAAAAAGCGGATGTGGAAGCGCAGATCACGCAGGGTGCCATAAATGAGATTACGGCAGGCCGGATGACGTTCCAGAGGGCATTTATGGGCGGAGATATGAAGATGAAGGGCGATTTCAAACTGCTTCGTTCATTGGATGATGTTTTTGTATTTATGGAAGGAGAAAAGTAATGAGAGACGACAATTGCATTTTTTGCAAACTGGCAAATGGGGAGATCCCCACAAATTCCATCTATGAGGACGATCAATTTAATGTAATATTGGATGCAAGCCCGGCAACAAAGGGACATGCCCTTATTTTACCAAAGGAACACTATAAGAATATTTATGAACTTCCGGAAGATACAGCGGCTGAAACGATGAAGCTTGCCAAAAAGCTGGCAACGAAAATGACGGAGCGCCTGCATGCGGATGGATTTAATCTGGTTCAGAATAATAATGAAGTGGCAGGACAGACCGTATTCCATTTCCATATGCATCTGATTCCCCGTTATCAGGAGGATGGTCAGAAGATTGCATGGAATCCGACCAGCCCTTCAGCAGAGGATCTTGCCGGGATCCGCGAGACATTAGCTTTATAGAGGTAGCGCCTGCAATAATCGGTGTTCGTTATTGCAGGCGCTGTTATTATCTTGTGGCGGCTTCGTTGATCAATTCCATAATCTTTGGAATTGCATTGATCTGACCGCTTTTATCCATGGTCTCTATATAATTTTGTTTATTCTGATATAACTCTCTTATCTTTTCAATCAGACAGAAACAATCCAATGCTTCTTCGCGAATCACGATGGAGAATCCCTGTTCTTCAAAGGAAGCTGCATTCAGAATCTGGTCTCCTCTGGATCCGACGGACAAAGGAATCAGGATATTGGGTTTTTTCAGTGCCAGAAGTTCACAAATAGCATTGGCTCCGGCTCTTGAAACAACAATATCGGCTAATGCAAAAAAATCTTTTAATTCTGTTTTTACATATTCAAACTGTTTATATCCCGGAATGGAGAGCATCAGATTATCTACTTTGTCCTTGCCACACAGATGAAGGACCTGAAAATCTTCCAGTAATTTGGGTAAAGCTTCTCTTACGACCTGATTGATGCTGGCGGACCCCTGTGAGCCTCCTACTACCATGATAACCGGCTTATTGGCGGTGAAACCACAGGCTTCCAGTGCGGCAATGCGGTTGCCCTTTGTCAATTCCGCACGAATGGGAGTACCCGTTAAAACCGCCTTGTTGGGAGGGAGATTTTTCAGGGTCTCGGGGAAATTGCAACATATCTTGTCTGCTAAAGGGATGCAGAGTTTGTTGGCAAGTCCCGGTGTCATATCGGATTCGTGTAATACACAGGGAATATGAAGGGAAGCAGCGGCTCTTACAACGGGAACGGAAACAAACCCACCCTTGCTGAAAACTACATCGGGGCGTAATTCCTTCAGGATTTTTCTGGCTTCACTATACCCTTTGATCACACGGAAGGGATCCGAAAAATTTTTAAGGTCAAAGTAGCGTCTGAATTTGCCGGTAGAAATTCCATAATACGGAATATCAAAATCCGGGATCAGTCTGCTTTCGATTCCTTCAAAGGACCCCATGTAGTGAATGTCATAACCTGCTTCGCGAAGTGCCGGAAGCAGCGCAATATTTGGTGTAACGTGACCGGCAGTACCGCCACCGGTTAATACTATTTTTTTCATATATCGGAAACCTCTTTATTATGCATTCTGTAAAATCTGTTCTAAGCAGACTGCTAACTGATCCGGACAGGATGTTTTGCGTAATCCGCAGGTAATCCCTTTTAGGCGTTTGATCGCCTCCTGCGCATCCATACCTTCCACTAATGCGCACAGTCCCTTATGATTGCCGTCGCAGCCCCCTGTAAATCTGACAGAGCGAATAATATTTCCGTCCATTTCCACATCAATTGCAGAAGCACAAATACCGGTTGGTTTATATCTCATAATAATAATCCTTTCCCATAATCTATGTATGATGTAAGGGTAAGTATGCCCTTAAATAATCGTTCGTTCCAGGCAAATTATAGCAGAAACGGGAGTTTCTTTCCATAGTTTGTCAAAAAAAGATGAAAAATAGAGAAACTTGCGATGAATTGCGGGAGGGCAAATATTGTTTCTAAAAAAACAATTCGTTATACTTTACCTTAATCATAAAGGAGGTTATTTATGTTTAGTATTTTGCGGTACAGAATTATTATGAGTTTTGTTTTGATCCTATTTCTGGCAGCGGTGCTCTTATTGCTTATACTATGCCGTTTTTACAATACATTAATCACGGAGACAGAAAATATGGCAGCTACGGATGAAAAAATTCTTTCCCGGTGCAAAAAGAAATTTTCCAATTGTTACAGGCTGCATAATGGGGTTTTGAACGTACCGGTTTTTGTGGACAGGTATCTTAGGAAAATCAAAATGGGTAAATTTACGGTAACAGTATGGAAACACCTGTCGGGACAATTTATGCTGGCATCTGTTTTTTTATCAGGTTGTGGTGCCTGTGTCGGCATTATGGATGGAAGGACCCTGGGAGAGATTTTACCCTTTTACATTATCAGTATGTTTGAACTTTATCTGTATTTTGTGGTGTCCGGGTGGGTTGACATCGAAGAAAAGAAGAGGACGTTGAAAATCAATCTGGTGGATTATCTGGAAAATCACATGGGGAATAAACTGGAGGATCTTAAGGATAGCGTGAAACGCCTGAATGAAGTGGAGAATGGGTTTTGTGAGAAGGAAAAAACCGGATTTCAGGAAGCGGGTATGCGAAGCCTGAAGGAAAGGGCGGAGTTGGAGCAATTACTTCGGGAATTTTTGGCTTGAAAAAGAGACCATACTTTGCTACACTTAATTTGCTTGTAAAACGATATTTTATTATAAGAAAAAAGGAGCAAAAGAAATGGCAACTAAAGTTACATTTGATTATTCAAAAGCAGCACCTTTTGTTCAGGCTCATGAAGTTGACCTGATGAAAAAACTTACATTAGATGCAAAGGAACTTCTTGTTTCTAAAACAGGAGCAGGAAATGATTTCTTAGGATGGATCGACCTTCCTGTAGATTATGACAAAGAAGAGTTTGCCAGAATCAAAAAAGCAGCAGCCAAGATTCAGAGTGACTCAGAAGTATTATTGGTAATCGGTATCGGTGGCTCTTACCTTGGTGCAAGAGCAGCAATCGAATTTTTAAGACATGGTTTCTACAATATGGTAAGCAAAGAGATCCGCAAGACTCCGGAGATCTATTTTGTAGGTAACTCCATCAGTTCTACTTACCTTAAGAACTTAATCGATGTGATCGGAGACAGAGATTTCTCCATCAACATGATCTCCAAATCCGGTACAACAACAGAACCTGCCATCGCATTCCGTGTATTAAAGGAAATGATGGAAAAGAAATACGGCAAAGAAGAAGCCGCTAAGAGAATTTATGCAACTACCGACAGACAGAAGGGCTCTTTAAAGGGACTTGCTACCGAAGAAGGATATGAAACATTTGTAGTGCCGGATGATATCGGCGGACGTTTCTCCGTATTAACAGCAGTAGGTTTACTTCCTATCGCCGTATCCGGTGCGGATATTGATAAATTAATGGAAGGTGCTGCAAGCGGAAGAGAACTGGCACTGAAAAATGATTTTGAAGAAAATGATGCATTACAGTATGCAGCACTTCGTAACATCATGTTAAGAAAAGGAAAAGCAATCGAGATCCTTTGCAACTATGAGCCGGCTATCCACTACGTGTCTGAATGGTGGAAACAGTTATATGGTGAAAGCGAAGGAAAAGATCAGAAGGGTATTTTCCCGGCAAGTGTGGACCTTACAACAGATCTTCATTCCATGGGACAGTTCATTCAGGACGGTGCCAGAAATATGTTTGAAACTGTTATCAATGTTGAGAAATCCCGTGAAGAGATCATCATCGGTACAGAGCCGGTTGATCTGGACGGATTAAACTATCTGGCGGGAAAGACAGTGGATTTCGTAAACAAATCTGCTATGAACGGTACAATCCTTGCTCACACAGACGGACAGGTTCCTAACTTTATGGTAAATGTACCGGAAATGAACGAGTTCTATTTAGGACAGTTATTCTACTTCTTCGAATTTGCATGTGGTGTAAGCGGTTACTTATTAGGAGTAAACCCATTCAACCAGCCGGGTGTAGAAAGCTACAAGAAAAACATGTTTGCATTACTTGGCAAACCGGGTTATGAAGCACAGAGAGAAGAATTACTCAAGAGATTATAATAAGAATCAGAAAAGGGGCGGGTAACCGCCCCTTTTTTAGGCTTTTTCATAGGCATCAGGGAAAGAATATGATACAATAGGCGTGTGCTGTATCATTTGTTTTGTACGGCAGATAATAGGTTATAATGGGACAAATGGAAAGGATGAATGAAAATGAAAATAGTAATGTTGGACCGAAACAGCATCGGGATGGATATTGATGTTAGTATTTTTGCAAAATTGGGAGATTTTGAATACCATAATACAGCGGATCCGGCGTCCATAAAGGAGTGGATCAAAGATGCAGAAGTGATCATCTTCAATAAGGTAAAAATGAACGAAGAGATGCTAGCAGATGCCCCAAATGTAAAATTATTATGTGTGACTGCAACCGGTTTTGATAACATCGATCTGGAATATGCGAAAAAAAGAGGAATCGCAGCCTGCAACGTCAGGGATTATTCGACTCCTGCCGTGGTTCAGCATACTTTCGCACTGGCGCTCAGCGTCCTTGAAAAAATCCGTTACTATGATGAATATGTAAAGTCCGGTGCGTATAGCGGACAGACAGGATTTTCCCATTTTGAAAAGACCTATTTTGAATTACAGGGTAAAACATGGGGTATCATTGGTCTTGGAAACATAGGCAGGGGAGTTGCCAAAGTAGCAGAAGCATTCGGCTGCAAAGTAATCTTTTATTCGGCATCCGGAAACAACACAACTACGGATTATGAAAGAGTGGATTTTGATACTCTTTGTGCACGGTCCGATATTTTATCCCTGCATTGCCCGCTTTCTGATAAGACCAGGGAGATCATGAATCTGGATGCTTTCCGCAAGATGAAAGAAAGTGCAATCCTGGTAAATGTGGCAAGGGGACCGGTTGTAAAGGAAGACGATCTTTACACCGCATTAACAGAAGGTATGATCGCCGGTGCGGGACTGGATGTTTTGAGTAAGGAACCGATGACACCGGACAATCCGCTCGGAAAGATCAAGGACAGTGACAAACTGATTATTACACCTCATATGGCATGGGCAAGCACGGAAGCACGCACCCGTTGCATGGAGGAAATATATAAAAATATCGAGGCATTCTGTCAGGGAGAAAAAAGAAACCGACTGGATGTATAAGTAAGTGGAGAATTTTATGGAAATTCAGATACTGAATCAGATTCAGAATATGAGAAGCCCCATCGGGGATCGGATTATGTGTTTTATTACGGGTTTGGGAAATGCAGGCTGGATCTGGATCGTGCTGGCAGCAGTTCTTCTGGCGTATCCGAAAACAAGAAAAACTGGTTGTATCGTGGCAGCAGCACTTATTTTTGATCTCATTCTATGCAATGGGATCTTAAAAAATCTGATTGCCAGAACGAGACCGTTTGACATCAATACGGCAGTGGAACTGATCGTGAAGCGCCCCAAGGATTATTCGTTTCCGTCGGGGCATACGGCGGCATCTTTTGCTGCAATAGGAGCACTTTTTTGGTCAGGACAGAAAAAACTGGGAATCGCAGCACTCGTATTGGGTATTCTGATCGCATTTTCCAGATTGTACCTGTATGTACATTTTCCGACCGACATTTTAGGCGGGATCGCGATCGGACTGCTAGCGGGATTTTGCGGATATACCTGTGTAAAAATGTATGAGAAAAAGTGCAGAAAAGAGGAATAGTATGAAACTGATCTCATGGAATGTAAACGGGTTAAGAGCCTGTATGCAGAAAGGCTTTATGGACTTTTTTAACGAAACAGATGCGGATGTATTCTGTTTACAGGAAACAAAAATGCAGGCGGGACAATTGGATTTGGAACTGCCCGGCTATCATCAGTATTGGAATTATGCAGAAAAAAAAGGATATTCCGGGACGGCAATGTTTACAAAAAAAGAACCGCTCAGCGTGGCTTACGGAATCGGAGTGGAGGAACATGATCACGAAGGGCGTGTAATCACGGCAGAGTTTGAAGATTTTTATCTGGTAACTGTGTATACACCCAATTCACAGAGGGAACTGACCAGACTGGAATACCGGATGAAATGGGAAGAAGATTTTCTTGCTTACCTGAATGGATTAAAAGAAAAGAAACCGGTCATCTTTTGCGGGGATCTGAATGTGGCACATCGGGAAATCGACTTAAAGAATCCCAAGACCAATCATCATAACGCCGGATTTACGGATGAGGAGAGAAATTGTTTTTCTAAAGTGTTGGAAAATGGTTATATCGATACATTCCGTCATTTTTATCCGGATGTGACGGGAATCTATTCGTGGTGGTCCTATATGTTTCAGTCACGTGCAAAGAATGCCGGCTGGCGTATTGATTATTTTGTGGCTTCAAAAGACATTCGGGACAGGCTTGCGGATGCGAAGATCCACACAGAGGTTATGGGATCGGACCACTGTCCGGTGGAACTGCTGTTGAAGTGATTTTTTTATAGACTTTTCGATAAAATCGTGCTATGTTGAATGCAAAGTGAGGAGTTAAGATATGAAGATTAAAAATTTAGTAGGACAGAGATTTAAAGAAAGACCGGCGGATTGCGTGATCGAAAGTCATGCACTCATGGTGCGCGGCGGTTACATGAAATATGTAGGAAATGGTATCTTTTCAGAATTTCCCGTGTTGAACCGTATCACAAGAAAGATTGAAAACATCATTCGTGAAGAAATGAATGCCATTGACGGACAGGAAGTATTGTTCCCGGTTGTTATGCCGGCAGAACTTTGGCAGGAATCCGGCAGATATGAAAGTATCGGAAACGAACTGGTGCGTTTTCAGGACAGAAGCAAGTCCAAGATGGTACTGGGAATGACGCATGAGGAAGCGGCAGTACAGTTAGTAAGAGAATATGGACAGTCTTATCAGCAGTATCCTTTCATGATCTACCAGATCCAGAGAAAATTCCGTGATGAGGCAAGACCAAGAGCAGGTCTGATCCGTGTGCGTGAATTTACAATGAAGGATGCGTATTCTTTCCATACTTCGCAGGAAGATCTTGAGCAGTACTATCAGAAGTGCTATGACGCTTATAATCGTATTTTTGCAAGAGCCGGCATTCCGGAAGTTGTAACGGTGGCTTCGGACTCCGGTATGATGGGCGGAAGCATTTCACATGAATACATGTTATTAACAGAGGTGGGCGAAGATTCCATCGTATTGTGTAACGAATGTGATTACAGAGCCAATATGGAAGCAGCAGAAAACATTGTAAAAAATGCATCCACAGGTACATTGGAAGAATTAAAATGTGTAGAAACACCGGACTGCAAAACCATCGAAGATGTATGTGCATTCTTAAACAGTGACGTTTTAGGTTCCTGCAAAGCTGTTGTTTACCAGAAAAATATGGACGATGCATTTGTTGTTGCTTTTGTCAGAGGAGATTATGAAGTCAATGAGACAAAACTCCGCAATCTGGTAGGGGAAGATATCCATCCGGCAGAGATTACGGAAGATTCTCCGTTAGTAGCAGGCTATATCGGACCATATGCGATTTCAGATAAGGTAACGTATTATCTGGATGAATCTTTACGAGGCATTGACAGCCTTGTTGCAGGTGCGAATAAAGAAGGTTACCACTATGTGGGACTGAACCTGGAAAGAGATCTTGAAAAAGCAGAGTATGTGGATATTGCAAAGGTAAAAGAAGGCGGTATCTGTCCTTGCTGCGGCAAGCCTGCGCTTACGATCAAGAGAGGTATTGAAGTTGGTAACATCTTCCAGTTAGGAACAAAATATACAAAGAGCATGAACATGCAGTATGTGGACAAGGACGGAGAAAAGCATCATCCGATCATGGGATGTTACGGAATCGGTGTAGGTCGTCTGGCAGCTTCTGTATGCGAAGCCAAACGTGATGATTATGGTCCGATCTGGCCAATCTCCATTGCCCCTTGGGAAGTACATATCTGTTGTATCCGCCCGGATGATGAGGAGGCTAAACAGATTGCAGATACTTTGTATGAACAGTTACAGAAGAATCATATTGATGTAATGTATGATGACAGAGACGGTATTCGTGCAGGAGAAATGTTTGCGGACGCAGATCTTTTAGGGGTTCCGATCCGTGTTGTAGTAAGTCCCCGTAACCTCAAAGAAGGCAAACTGGAGATTTCTACAAGGGATAAATCCGTAAAGGACATGGTGGATGTGGCAGAAGGATTTGACTATATCCTTTCCCTGAGAGAGAAATTGTTTGCTGAACTGTAGTTTTTATGCTAGTATACTGGTAGGTTATTAATCTTGTATTGAGAGGTTTTTATATGGGAACATTTTTATTATTAGCAGGTGGTCTTTTGGTTATCATAGCAGTAGTAGTTGTCGTTTCTGCCGTAACTTCTGTTATCAGTGCGGTTGCAGCCGAAGAAGACAATATCGATGATTAAGGTTCTCACTACCATAATGCATATCACATAAGAATATGCGCCTGGCGGCGAATACAATAAGCGGCATGATCTACGGATCATGCCGCTTATTGTATTTCGTTATATTACTGCTTTTCCATCCACAATCCTATAAGGAAGCATTCAGGTAAGCAACCTGTTCTTCTGTCAGAACATCAATCTCTTTTCCCATGAAAGCAAGTTTTCTGGCTGCCACATCCTGGTCTACTTCTTTAGGAACATCGAGCAGTTTCTCCGTGAGATGTTCCTGATTTTCTACCAGATATTTTGCAGATAATGCCTGAATGGCAAAACTCATATCCATGATCTCCGCAGGATGTCCGTCCCCTGCGGCAAGATTAACCAGTCTGCCTTCGGCGATTACACATAACCACTGGCCGGTAGGAAGTTTATAGCCTATGATATTATTTCTCATTTCCTTTGTTTCCACTGCGATCTTACGAAGTCCCGCCATATCGATCTCACAGTCAAAATGTCCTGCATTACAGAGGATCGCACCATCTTTCATAACCGCAAAATCTTCGGCATCGATTACTTTATCGCATCCTGTAACCGTTACAAAGAAATCCCCCAGTTTGGCCGCTTCATTCATCGGCATTACTTCAAAACCGTCCATGATCGCTTCGATTGCACGAACAGGATTGACTTCGGTTACGATTACTTTTGCACCGAGTCCTTTTGCTCTCATGGCAACACCCTTGCCGCACCATCCATAACCGGCAACTACGACGTTTTTACCGGCAACGATCAGGTTCGTTGTACGGTTGATGCCATCCCATACGGACTGTCCCGTGCCATAGCGGTTATCAAATAAATGTTTACAATCCGCGTTGTTAACACGTACCATCGGGAATTTCAATTCTCCCTTTTTGTTCATGGCCTCCAGACGAATGATGCCGGTGGTGGTTTCTTCGCATCCGCCAATCACATTGGGGATCAGATCCACAAATTCCGTATGCATCATATGAACCAGATCGCCACCATCATCAATAATGATGTTTGGTCCAATCTCTAAAACCTTACGGATATGGGATTCGTATTCTTCCGGTGTTGCGTTGTACCATGCAAATACATTCAATCCTGCTTTTACCAGTGCTGCTGCCACATCATCCTGTGTAGAAAGGGGGTTAGAACCGGTTACATACATCTCGGCGCCACCTGCCTTTAATACCTTGCACAGATAGGCGGTTTTTGCCTCTAAGTGTACGGATAAGGCTACTTTTTTGCCTGCAAAGGGTTTTGTTCTGGAAAACTCTTCTTCTAACATACGAAGCAGATCGCAATTGCGCTTTACCCATTCAATTTTTCTTTCGCCGGATTCGGCAAGATTGATATCTCTGATAATACTTTCCATGTTTTTTCCTCCAACTGAATTTTCCAGCCGAATTTTTATTAATGTGATGGTCGTCTGTCCTATCATCACAATGTACAACAATAGGATAACGTAAGATACAGGGATTGTCTAATGTTTTTTTGCTTTGGGGATAAAAGACAGCCAATGATTGACCGTGACGTAAAATAAAAATATAATGTACATGACGGAACAAAAGAAGAGATCATGCGGTTCGTTTAAGAAGGAGGAAAGACCATGGTAGTAACCGGCAGAAGTGCGTTTGGCGGAATTGCAATCGGAAGGATTGCACTCTATAAAAAAGAAGAGGTATTGGTAAAGCGTCAAAAGGTAGACGATCCTCAAAAAGAAATAGATCGCTTCATGCAGGCAAAGGAAACGGCAAAAGAACAACTCACTGCCATATATGAGCAGTCTGTTTTGGAAGTGGGAAAAATGAATGCAATGGTCTTTGAAGCGCATCAGGTTATGCTGGATGATCAGGATTATATAGAGTCCGTTACCAATATCATTAACACACAGTCTGTAAATGCGGAATTTGCAGTGGCAACAACAAGTGATAATTTTGCACAGATGTTTGACTCCATGGAAGATGCTTATATGAGAGGCAGAGCGGCGGATGTCCGTGATGTTTCCAATCGTGTTATCGAAATAATGCAGGGAATGAACACAAATGGAATAAGAGGGGAGGAACCTGTGATTTTATTTGCAGAGGATCTTACTCCGAGCGAGACGGTACAATTGGACAAATCCCGGATATTGGCATTTGTTACACGAAAAGGATCCATTCATTCCCATACCGCCATTTTGGCCAGAACAATGAATATACCGGCAGTGGTAAATGTTGGATTTGATGAGGAAATAGAAGATGGACAATATGGGATTGTGGATGGATATGAGGGAAAAATATATCTGAATCCCGACGAAGAGTTACTCAAAACATATACGGAAAAAAAGATGGAGGATGCCAGGCAAAAGGAACTTCTCCGAAAATTAAAAGGAAAAAAAGATATTACTCCGGATGGAAGGGAAATATCTTTATATGCCAATATAGGAAGTGTGGCGGATGTTGCGGATGCTTTAGCCAATGATGCGACGGGGATAGGCTTATTCAGAAGCGAATTTCTGTATTTACAGTCAGAGGATTATCCTTCGGAAGAGGCACAGTTCATGGTTTACCGCACGGTTGCGGAAAATATGGCAGGGAAAAAAGTAGTCATCCGGACACTTGATATAGGAGCGGATAAAAAGATCGGGTATTTTAATTTGCGAAAAGAAGAAAACCCGGCACTCGGATATCGTGGCATTCGGATTTGTCTGGACAGAAAAGATATGTTCCGTACACAATTACGCGCTATTTACCGGGCAGGTTATTATGGAAATATTGCCATAATGTTTCCCATGATAATCTCGGTAGAGGAAGTGAGAAAGATCAAAGAATTAACCGAAGAGGTTAAAAAGGAATTATCGGAAGAAGGCATTTCGTACAGGGATTGTGAGCTGGGTATAATGATTGAAACACCGGCAGCGGTTATGATCAGTGATCTATTAGCAAAGGAAGTGGATTTCTTTTCCATAGGAACCAATGATTTGGCACAGTATACACTTGCGATCGACCGTCAGAATCCCGAATTGGATTCCTTATATGAGCCGCATCATCCGGCTATTTTGCGCATGATTAAAATGGTGGTTGAGAATGCACATAAAGAAAATTGCCGGGTAGGTATTTGCGGAGAACTGGGAGCGGATCCGGAACTGACGGAGACCTTTCTGGCAATGGGAGTGGACGAGTTATCCGTATCCCCCTCCATGGTCTTAAAAGTTCGGGAAAGGATCAGGGAGGCCAATCTAAAGACAGAACAAAACGAATAAAAACAAAGACCGTCGCGCAATGTGACGGTCTTTCTCAACTATTCCTTTGTAAGGGCGGCGATACGCCAGCCATATTCATATTCCCGAAGATGTACACAATAATAATCCCGGTATTGATCCGTTTGTTTGTGGGCAGTTACATCAAGATCTACGGAAATATGTACTTCTTTCCAATCCATATCATATTCATCTATATATTCTTCTGAACTTAGAATCCTGTATTCCCATTTGTAGGAGTCAATCTTTTTGGAATCCTTCCGATCCTGCAGGGATTCTCCCTTTTCAATAAGAAATGTCTGATTTTCCTTTGTGGCATCCACAAAAGTATCCCTGTTTGCTTCTGATAATTTTGCCAGATAATAGCAACTGCTGTCCACATACGAAGAAGCTTTTTCCTCGCTGCAATCCGTAAGCAGCGCCTGCATATAGCCGTTAAATACCTTTTCCCAGGTGTTATCTTCATAAGTCACATCCTTGTTGCCCGCAACCGTACCACTGAAAATAGAATCCGTTGAATTGGCACGTGCAAGGAAACCATCTTCATTATGCCAGTAGACATTGTAATTGGATGGGTTGTAATAAAGAAGATCGGGGTAGGCACCGCCAAAGTCATCTAACACCTGAAAGGTATAGTAGTCCGTACCGTCGTAGTCCTTTGTCTCGTAAAAACGAAGATTGTCCGGGTGTAACTGCATTTTGTGAAGGACGGTATTGTATGCCGTGTTGATTGCCTTTTTTTCTTCGTCTGATAAAGTCTGCGCGAGATAACTATCCTCGTAAACGACAGTACTGTCTTCTTCGGCAGGGGATTCTTCTATGAAGGGATCGTTTTCGGAAATGGTGATGATTTCCGGCGCTTCACTTTCTGTAGAAGAAGCCTGCGTGGAAAGAAATTGGACGATCTGATCATCCACGTTCGTTTTATCGGCAATCTTAGGATATAAAAAAATAGCGATCGTACATAAAATCAGTAGAAAAATCAGTATGAATGCTATTTTTTGAATGAATCTTCCGATCTTTTTCACAATCGTATTCTCCAATCTCAAAGGGTGTAATTTGTTTTTTCTTATAATTAAGATATCTATACTTTACCATTTTCCGTGAAAATTGTAAATTCTCTCCATTCTGATTATACTAAAAAGAAAAAAATTATTTTTATGAAACTTTTTGATTCGTCGTTACGTCTAATAAACAGAAGCAAATACAGGAGGTGAAAAAATTGATAGGCCTTAGTAACAGGAAGAAAAGAGAGATTGTGGAACAGATGCTGCTAAGCAGATACAATCAATATTACCGCCTTGCATACAGTTATGTTCATAATGAGGCGGATGCGGGAGATATCGTACAAAATGGTGCTTATAAAGCGATTCTTAATTGTGAGAAACTGCAGAATGAGGTTTATGCAGCAACATGGGTATACAGGATCATGCTCAATGAGATCTTTACAAAATATCGGGAAAAAGAACTGATTCCCATAGAAGAAATTCCATGTGAGAAAGGCAAGGAAGATAAATACGAGGATCTGGATCTGAGAAGAGCCATTGAATCTTTGGAAAAAGAAGATCGGACCGTGGTTGTACTAAGGTATTTTGAAGATCTGAAACTGGAGGAAATTGCACAGATTCTGGATGAGAATCTAAGCACGGTAAAGAGCAGACTATACCGCAGCATGAAGAAATTAAGGTTACAATTGGAACCCTATGACGAGAGTTTGCATGAAAAATAGAGAGGAGATCATTATGGATAAAAGAATGGAAAAGATCAGAGAGGAATACAGGGAGCAGGAAATGTCCCGCCAACAGGTAGAGGAGATGAAAAAACAGATGCATAAAGCAAAAACAGAACAGGAAAAACGGCATAAGGTTGTGATGTGGAGAAGATGTGCGGCCGTGGCAGCAGGTCTGGCACTTGCCTTTATTATTGTACCAAATACATCTGCTAATGCTGCCTATGCAATGAGCCGTATTCCGGTATTGGGAGATCTGGTAAAGGTGGTAACCTTTAGAGATTACCATTATGAAGATGAGAGAAATATGGCGGATGTGGACGTGCCGGAACTTGTGATGGAAGAGATAAAGGATGATAGTGTCAATAAAGCTGTGGCAGGGGAAGCCTTGATTGAAGAAGAGTCCGAAGCGCAGAAAGAAGAAACCCTTCAGAAATCCATGGATGAGATCAATGAAGAAATTCAGGCGATCACGGAACCGTTCATCGAGACCTTTAAGGAAAGCTTATCGTATGAAGACGGATACCAGAATATCACTGTAAAAAGTGAAGTAATCAACACTACCCGGGATTATTTTACTTTAAAACTCATCTGCTATATGGCAAGCGGAAGCGGTGCGGAGTGGAATTATTACTACACGATCGATCTGGCGACGGGAGAACGCCTGTTGTTAAAGGATATTTTTGAAGAGGGCGCAGATTATGTGACACCGATCAGTGAAAATATCAAGGAACAGATGAAACAACAGATGGAAGAAGACGATATGAACATGTACTGGCTGGATCAGGAAGTGGAAGAGTGGAACTTCAAGGCAATCAGTGAAGATCAGACTTTCTACATCAATGAAAATGGTAATCTTGTAATCAGTTTCAATGAAGGTGATGTTGCACCCATGTATATGGGAGTTGTGGAGTTTGAGATTCCCAATGATCTGATCGCAGACATCCGGGTTCGATAGGTATTTATTAAGTTTATATGAATAAAAATAACATCGGTTGAATTAAGGTATGGATCCGGGTATAATGGAGACACTTTAATAAAAAGAAAGAGGATGATTATGAAAAAGAAATGCCTGATGCTTATGTGCGTTATTTCCGTAATAACCCTGGCGGCCTGTGGAAAAACCGAAAAAGACACAGAAAGTAATCCGCCTGTAGAAAATGCACAGGAAGAGAAAGTGGATGTGGCAGATTGCACGGAATTGCTTGCCAAGGTATGGGAAAGTTATGATGAGGATCAGAAATTTGCCATAAGCGGCGGTGATTATGATAATATGGTAGAGAATAGTGCAGGTGCAGTGAATGTTGACAATGCAGAGAACCTGGATGTTCTGCTTGGGATGCCGGCAGATGGTGCAGCCATGGTGGATGAAGGTGCTTCCATCATTCACATGATGAACGCCAATACTTTTACCGCAGCCGCTTACCATTTGAAAGATTCTGCATCGCAGCAGCCGATAGCGGATCTGTTAAAAGACAACATCATGAACAGACAATGGATGTGCGGTTTTCCGGACACGCTGCTGATTGCTTCTGTAGGGGATGATTATATTATCTCTGCATACGGAGAAGCCGGCAATATGGAAGTATTTAAAGAAAAAGTACTGGCACAGTATGAAGCTGCCAAAGTGATCTATGAGGAAAGTTTGTTAGAATAAAAGAAATACAAAGCAAAATATAGGAGGATGCAATGGTATTTTCGGGAATCGTATTTTTATATTATTTTCTGCCATTTGTATTGCTCCTATATTTTTTTGCACCGAAAAGAGCAAAGAATACGGTATTGCTTCTATCGAGCCTGCTTTTTTATGCGTGGGGAGAACCGAGATTTCTTATCTTAATGGTATTTACGATTGCATTCGGTTATCTGGCGGGTGTCTGGATTGAAAAAGAAAAGACAAAAGAAAATGGAACATATGGGGCAAAGAGGATACTCATCCTTTCGATTGCCGTCTTTGCAGGCTTATTTGTTTATTTTAAATATACAAATTTTATCATTGGAAACATAAATGCCGTAACGGGAGCCAATCTCCCCTTACGGCATATTGTGCTTCCCATAGGAATCAGTTTTTATACATTCCAGATCATCAGTTATCTGGTGGATGTTTACAGAGGAACAGTAAAAGCGCAGAAAAATATAATCGCACTGGCATTGTATATTGCTATGTTCCCACAATTGATAGCCGGTCCCATTGTCCGGTATCAGGACGTGGAGACGCAAATCTTAGAGCGTCGGCATACCTGGGAAGATATCGGGTATGGGATCACCCGGTTTACGATCGGATTATCGAAAAAAGTGCTGATTGCCAATGAGTTAGGAAGATTGTGTGAGTTGTACCGTCAAAGCACGGAGCCATCAATCTGTTTTGCGTGGCTGTATGCTATAGCCTTTATGCTGCATATTTATTTTGATTTTTCTGGATACAGCGATATGGCGATTGGGCTGGGAAGGATCTTTGGATTTACATTCCCGGAAAACTTTAAGTATCCCTATATTGCGGGGAGCATTACGGAATTCTGGAGACGATGGCATATGTCGCTGGGAGCATGGTTTCGGGATTATGTATATATACCGCTTGGAGGAAATCGGGTTTCGACTGCCAAATGGTACCGAAATATTTTGATTGTATGGTTGTTTACCGGTTTCTGGCATGGTGCGGAATGGACCTTTGTTGTATGGGGACTTGGGTTTGCTGTTTTACTCATCCTAGAAAAAAACGGGCTGCTGATTTATCTTGAGAAATTCGGTTTCCTGCGCCATGTATATGTGCTTTTGCTATTGTTGATCGGTTTTGTTATTTTTAATGCGGACAATATGAGCGTGTCAATGTCAGATATCCAAAATCTGTTTGGATTTGGCGGGATTGTGTTCTATAGCAAAGAAACAGGCTATTATGCAAAAAGTTTTGGACTTCTGATACTGATCGGTATGGTAGGAAGTACGCCCATGGTAGCAACGCTTGTTCAAAAAACTGTAAAAAAGTTTCCGGTAATTGCAAAAGGAAAAGTTTTTGTTCTGCTTTTGCTGTGGATTTTATGCACGACATATTTGGTGGATGGTTCTTTTAATCCGTTTTTATATTTTCGGTTTTAAAATAGTTGATAACTGGGATTTTAAATGAGGGCGCTGATGAAAAAATCAAAGTTTGCAGTGTGTATTTTCACAATTGTATATGCCATATGTTTGCTTGTTATATGGATGAAACCGGATGGGGTGTTTTCTGTTACGGAGAGAAGAAAACTGACACAAAAACCGCTTCTTACGGTCGATTCTGTTTTACAGGGAACCTATATGCAAAAAGCAGAAGAATATGTGACGGATCAGTTTCCGGCAAGAGATTTTCTTCGTACTGTGAAATCTTCTTTTCAAAGATACATTTTACAAAGCAGGGATAATAACGGAATTTATTGTAAGGATGGATACCTTGCCAAGATGGAATATCCGATGAATGAAGAGTCGATTGCGCATGCGTCCGAAGTATTTAACGGAATCTATGAAAAGTATCTGGAAAAAACGGATGTGAAAACCTATCTTTGTGTGATACCGGATAAGAATGATATGTTGGCAGGAGAGGCGTATCCGACGTTTGATTATGATGATTTTGCCGGAAAAATAAAGGAAAGAACTTCATTTGCTCGATTTATTCCTATTTATGATGATTTGGAGTTGGCGGATTATTACAAAACGGATAGTCATTGGAGACAGGAAAAAATTACGGATATAGCAGACAGGATTACAGAAGAAATGGGGATTTCGTTATCGGGGGATTATGAGCAAATACAATTAGAGACTCCCTTTTATGGGGTGTATTACGGACAGATGGCTTTGCCCATTGAGCCTGACAGAATCGGTTTTTGTACAAATACGATTCTGGATAAGTGCAGTGTGTATGACCATGAGAATGGAAAAGAGATTCCCATGTATGACATTACAAAAGCAGAGGGCAGGGATCCCTATGAATTATTCCTTGGCGGGAATATTTCTCTTGTTACGATAGAGAATCCGAGTGCAGTCTCAGAAAAGGAATTAGTTGTTTTTGGGGATTCCTTTGCAAGGAGTCTGGTGCCTCTATTGGCAGAAGGGTACGCAAAGACAACGTTAGTGGATATACGATACCTGTCGGGTGCATCGGTCGGAAAATTCATTTCTTTTGAGAATCAGGATGTATTATTTATTTATAGCACCTCTGTTTTGAACAACAGTATTACGTTAAAATAGAATTGTATAAAATTAAGAACAATGGTATAATAGTTCCATATTATATGAACCGGCGTAGATTTGGGGATGGATTGAGAGGCGAAAAATATGGGACTTGATAAAACCGGTCTTGACAGCAGCATTTTTGATGCACTGGAAGAGACATCCAGAAGAAGATATATTTTTGCCTGCAATATGCAGACGGGGGTGTCCCGCTGGTCAAGACAGATAACAGAAGATTTTGATATGCCGAGCGGTTATTTAGAAAACGCAGCCACTACGTGGGGAAGATTGCTGCATCCGGATGACCGTGTGCAATATGAAGCAGACATCCGAGCTATTTTTAACGGAGAAAAAGATGTTCACCGCCTGGATTATCGTGTATTGGACCGGGATGGTAATTATGTGATGTGTACCTGCCGCGGAAAGGTAGTTCGTGGAAAGGATGGAGAGCCGGATCTTTTTGCCGGTGCGATATTAAATCACGGAATATCGGATCTGGTGGATGCTACGACGAATCTCTATAATGTATATAGCTTTTTACAGGAGATTCGTAAAAGAAATGGCGAAAAGTGGCTGATCATGGAAATCGGGATCAATCGGTTTTCTATTGTAAATGATGTTTACGGATATGCTTTTGGCGACCGCGTTCTGAAAAGATTTGCAGAAAATCTCCTATCCATTGTTGGAGAACGCGGAACCGTATATCGAATGGATGGAGCCAAGTTTGCGGTAATTTTTCATGATATCTCCATGGATGTGGAAGAGATTTATTCCCGTATCCAGCATGTCACGAAATACGACATGATTATAGAAGGAAATCATATTCCGCTGACCGTTTCCTGTGGCGTGGTCAAAACGGATCACATGGATACGGGAGAATATACAATTCAGGCAAGCGCCAGTTATGCCTTGGAAAAATCAAAACATTCCAACCATGGAGAACTTGTATTTTTCCAGGATGAGTTTCAGGAATACAGCCGTACAACGCTGGAACTTCTGGACGTTATGCGTCAGAGCGTAGTGGAAGGTTGTAAGGGATTCTATCTGTGTTATCAGCCGGTTGTTGAGGCGGACAGTCGAAAGATTATCGGCATGGAAGCACTTTTACGATGGAACAGGGAGCCGTATGGAGAGATTCCGCCGGGAAGATTTATACCATGGCTGGAAAATGATCCCTGTTTCTTTGAACTGGGCAACTGGATCCTGGAGCGTGCACTCACCGAAGGAAAACATATCGTAAATGACAATCCGAATTATGTGATCAATGTGAATGTATCGGCAACACAGCTTGAACGAAGAAAGTTCAGAGACTCTGTTTTAGACATTTTACATAGAACGGGATTTCCGCCCAAGAATCTTTGCCTGGAGTTGACGGAAAGATGTAGGGCCATGGACAAAGAATACTTAAAAGGAGAGATACAGTTCCTTCGTTCCAACGGAATAAAAGTGGCATTGGATGATTTTGGAACGGGACAGTCCTCGCTGGAATTGTTGTGTGAGTTCCCGTTTGATCTTCTTAAGATAGACAGAGGATTTGTGCGTGATATTGAGATGAATCATGCAGCACAGGTTGTTGTGGACTCCATTGTGCAATGCGCAAACGGACTGGGTATGCAGGTCTGTGTGGAAGGCGTTGAAAACGAACAGCTTCGTGATTTTATCCGTCAGTACGGAGTTCACAGCCATCAGGGATATTTATATTCCAGACCGATCAGGATGGAACAGTTTATGAAATTAATGGTATAAAGGAATCAGGAAGGATCAGAGGTGTTATATTTTGCGAGCCGTCGATTTACCTGACAAAGAAGCACCCCGGAAATCATCCGGGGTGCTCTTTTTAAAACATTTATAAGGATTGGGAAATAAATTACATAATAGCAGTAACGTTATAAACCTTCTTACCTTCTTCAATCGGGATTAAGTTTCCTTCGACTTCTTTACCGTCCACGATCATTTTCCTGATGCCTTTCTGGCTTCCGTTGTGATTTTCTACTTTGATAATGTACTCTGCACCACGGAAAGTTCTCTTAATGGTCATATCCTTGATCGTGTCAGGGATACAAGGATCTACTACAAGACCGTCAAAATCAGGACGAATACCTAAAATATGCTGGGATACATTGGTAAATGTCCATGCAGCAGTACCGGTTAACCAGCTGTTCTTAGCTTCACCGTGGTTCTTCGCATCCTTGCCGGCGATCATCTGCGCATACGCATATGGCTCTGCACGATGGATCTCACTGATATCTTCGGTGTAAGCAGGACAGGTTCTCTTGTATACTTCAAATGCACGGTTACCACGTCCGATTACGGTCTCTGCAATGGAGATCCATGGATTGTTGTGGCAGAAAATACCGGCATTTTCTTTGTATCCCGGAGGATAAGAAGAAATCTCACCAAGATTTACATAATATTTCTGGTATGGAGGCTGTAATAATACGATACCATATTTGGTATCCAGTCTTTCCTTTACGGAGTCCAGTGCCTTTTCAGCCAGTTTTTCTTCTACACCGATACCTGCCATAACGCACATACCCTGTGGCTCGATATAGATCTGACCTTCTTCGCATTTATGGGATCCGATAATATCGCTGTTTGCATCATATGCACGAACAAACCATTCACCGTCCCATCCTGCGGTAACAACTGCCTGATACATATCGGCTACTTTGGCACGAACTTCTTTTGCTTCTTCTGCAAGTCCCATCTTCTCACAGATCGTAGCATATTCATTACCATATTTTACATACATACCGGCAATGAATACGGATTCTGCAACAGGTCCTTCGCTTGGTCCGGTGGTCTGGAATGATTCTCCCGGTGTTTCGGAGAAGCAGTTTAAGTTCAGACAGTCATTCCAGTCGGCACGTCCGATCAAAGGAAGTTTATGAGGTCCTTTTCTGGTGTCAAAATAATTGAAGGAGCGACGTAAATGCTCCATAAGTGGCTGAGCAAGTTCTTCCTTGTTATCAAAAGGTACGCTTTCATCCAGGATGGAGTAATCTCCGGTCTCGCGGATGTAGGCGGATGTTCCGGCGATCAGCCATAACGGATCATCATTGAATCCACTTCCGATGTCCATGTTACCGGTCTTGGTAAGAGGCTGATACTGGTGATATGCGCTACCGTCCTCAAACTGGGTGGAAGCGATATCAATGATACGCTCTCTTGCGGATTCCGGAATCAGATGAACGAAGCCAAGCAAATCCTGGCTGGAATCTCTGAATCCCATACCACGTCCCATACCGGATTCATAATAAGAAGCAGAACGGGACATGTTGAAGGTAACCATACACTGATACTGATTCCAGATATTTACCATACGGCAAAGCTTGTCATCTTCTGTCTCCAGAGTGTATTTACTCAGCAGGTTGTTCCAATATTCTTTGAGAGCTGCCAAAGCGGCATCTGCTTTTTCTACGGTATTGTAGCGTTCTAACATGGCGTGAGCCGGTTTTTTATTGATTACATTAAGAGATTCCCATTTTTCTTCTACAGGATTCTCGATATAGCCAAGTACAAATACATAAGACACTTCCTCACCCGGCTGTAAGGTTGCCTTCAGCTGGAAGGAACCGATCGGAGACCAGCCGCTTGCAACGGAATTCTTAGATGCACCTTCTTCAATAACTTCCGGATCGGAAGGACTTCTGTATGCACCAAGGAAAGAATCGCGGTCCGTGTCAAAACCGGCAACCGGTTCATTGACTGCATAAACGGCGTAATGATTACGACGTTCACGGTACTCAGTCTTGTGATAGATAACGGACGGTTCTAATTCTACTTCGCCGGTATTTAAGTTACGCTGGAAGTTAGTGCTGTCATCAACGGCATTCCATAAACAGAATTCGATATATGAGAATAAAGAAATCTCTTTTGCGGCATTGCTGTTATTCTTTAAGGTGACTTTATTGATCTCACAGTTGTCACCGATCGGAACAAAAGCAGTAACGCTTGCAGCTAAATCGTTTTTGCTGCTTTCAAAAACCGTGTAGCCAAGACCATGACGGCATGCATAAGAGTCAAGTGCTGTCTGTGTAGGCTGCCAGCCGGGATTCCATACCGTATCATTATCTTTAATGTAGAAATATCTTCCGTTGTTGTCATAAGGAACATTGTTGTAACGATATCTGGTAAGACGGAGCAACTTAGCATCCTTGTAGAAACTGTAACCGCCCCCGGTGTTGGAAATCAAAGAAAAGAAACTTTCGCAACCGAGATAATTGATCCAGGGAAGCGGAGTCTTAGGTGATGTGATCACATACTCTTTGTTTGAATCATCAAAATAACCGAATTTCATTTTTACCCTCTCCATTTTACATAATTAATAAGTGACTGTAACTTAATCTATAATCATAATAGAAAGAACAACCTTTCTATTAAAATTATCAGGGAAAACGAAAACGATTAAGTAAACGGAGAAAAAAGAAAATTCT
>CAYLSH010000009.1:0-45763 GCA_964386235.1 uncultured Lachnospiraceae bacterium
GTAATCCACTTGTGGCAATGCACTGGCAGCACCGATTCAATCACATGGTCGGCAGATACAATGACATTTACCGGGTGCAGATGCCAAACATTACGCCTCATGTGTGCCGCCACACTTATTGCTCCAATATGGCAAAATCGGGAATGAATCCAAAGACACTGCAGTACCTCATGGGGCATTCGGACATCAGTGTTACCATGAACGTGTACACGCACATCAGCTTTGATGATGCTGAGGAAGAATTGAAACGAATGGAAGAGTTCAGAAAAGCGCAGACAGAGATAGAAAAGAAAAACGAGAAACCGATGCAACAGAAGATGTTTAAGGTGATATAGGATAATTTGATTGAAAATTGGCTCGTAAATATATACGATTTCTGGTATAATAATTATATATAGTTGTTGGAGGTGATATTCATTAACGAGCCAAAAATTAGTCAATTGTGTTACAATATGAACCTTGGTTCTACAGAACCCAAATTTGCAATTTTGGAAGATGGAACACAGGTTGTTACAAAATTATATAATGGACCAGAAGGTAATCTAGTGCTCTTTAATGAGTATTTGTGCTATCGTTTAGCTATTTTATTGGATATTCCGATGCCGAGAGCAGGTGTTTGCATTTTGGATAGTACTTCAGAAATACAAGACGAAGAACTTGCAACTTCGCATAATTATGGAAAAGCTTTCTTTTCGGAATATATGCCAAAGGTTACAAAATTACTTCCAACTATTATTAGTAAGATGAGAAATAAAGAGGATTTTATAAAAATTCTATTGTTTGATCATGTTATATTTAATACGGATAGAAATCCTGGAAATCTATTAGTAAGATTTTGTAAAGATGATGTTTCACTAAAAGTAATAGATCATACACATGTATTTATCAATCAAACATTTTGGGATGCAAGTTGCTTGAAAAGAGCAATGGAAGAAAATGATTTATTAGATACGAAGGTATTAGAATATAATTCGTACTTGTATGAAATGTTTTTTCATAATTTTTTAGTAACAAAGGAGATGCTAGAAAAAGAAAGTTTGGTCTTTAAAAGTAAGATTAATCGTGATATAATAATATAAATTATCGACATTATTCCGGAAGAATGGAAACCTAAACAGAAAGATATTGATGAACTTGTAAATTATATTTTATATAGAGTCGAGAATTTGGATGTGATAATATCCACAATTTTGTCATACAATAACAGATAGGGAAGGAGGAAATATTATGTACCACATTGAATATGCAGCATTGAATTATTATCATTCGCCTATATCAGATGAGTGCTTGTGTATAGGTGTGTTATTTCACAATGTAACAACAGGACAACGTGATTTCAAATATATCTCCAATTTCCATCGCTTTCATGCTTTTGATGATGAAGCAGATATTGATTTTGTTAAGCTCTATTTGCGAGGAATTAAAGATGAGGTTGAGACATCTGTCTTTAATTTTAACAAAGAATTTGATCTTGATTCATATATTAGAGTGTATGCAAATGAATTTAGATTCTCATCAGTTAAGATGCTTTCAGTGAATGAAAACGAGAATTATGTTGAGGATTTATCAAAAGTATATTTGAAATACGATTTGGCAAAATCACAGAGATTAAATAGCAACGAAGAAAAGAAATTAATTCGCAGAGTGCTTGAATCAAATAATCTTGAATATACTACTCAAAAGGTTGATGGACCATATAGTGATGAAATTTCATTTGACTATCAAGTTGGAAATGTATGTATTAAGATGTTTTCATTTAAGGGAAAAAACTTAAAGAGAGTTATTGGAAGTGCTAGACAATGGTCTTTTGTAGCTGATGAGTTAGGGGCACAAAAGAAAGTGTTATTCATATATGATTCAGACTATGAAGATATGAGTAATCTTGATATAATCATTAAGATACTATCAAAGAATGCAAAGGTTCTGAAGTTGGATGATGGAATGGATTATATTTTGAAGCAGTGTTCGTAGAGCAAAAGCCGTAGATGATGTGTCTGCGGCTTTTTGTTTGTAATCCTTAGTAGTAGGAATTCCCGTTTTACTACTATTTCTACTACTAACAGGTAGTCACAACTTGCTAAATTATGCTATAATTTGCCTAGTTGACAAGCAAACAACAATTTAACCATAACCCCGGAATATCCTGTAAAATACGGCATTTCCGGGCAAAAAGGAGCAAACAATTACTATGATAAAAGTATTATTCATCTGCCACGGCAACATCTGCCGAAGCACCATGGCACAGTCTGTTTTTACGCACATGGTAAATAAACATCATATAGAACAGTTATTTGAGATTGAGTCTGCGGCGACGAGCAGGGAAGAGATTGGGAATGGACCGCATTATGGGACGGTCCAGAAATTGCGTCAGGAGGGCATCCCTGTGGTGCCGCATCGTGCTACGCAGATGACGAAAAGGGATTATGAATACTATGATTATCTGATTGGGATGGATACGGCGAATATTCGTAATATGAATCGCATTGCGGGCGGTGATCCGGATGGTAAGATTTACAAATTATTATCGTTTGCCGGTGTTGGAAGGGACGTGGCTGATCCGTGGTATACGGGTGATTTTGATGCAACGTACGAAGATGTGGTAACAGGATGTGAAGCGTTTCTTGATTTTTTGACGGAAAATGGTAAGATCTGATCAGGGATAGTTTAAGATATAGGAAGCAGGTATTTTACAGATGGATATACAGGAAACGATCCGATTGTTTGACGATATGCCCTATGAAACATCATTCATGGCAAAGGTGTTGTCTTGCAATGAAGGAAAAGAAGACGGAATATGGGAACTGATTTTAGACCGGACGTTATTTTTCCCCGAAGAAGGCGGACAGAGCCCGGATAAGGGTAGTCTTAACGGTATGGAAGTTGTGGATGTTCAGATTGAAAGTGGTATTATTACGCATTATGTAAAAATAAAGGATCCAAAGCAGGAATCTTTTGCACGAAACGATATGCTCACGGGACAGATAGACTGGGAGCATCGTTTTTTTAATATGCAACAACATTCCGGAGAACATATTTTTTCGGGCCTTGTGTTTACGGATTATGGATTACACAATGTGGGATTTCATCTGAGTGATCATATTGTAACGATGGATTTTGATGGTGTGCTGACAGAGGATGAGATTAAAAAAACAGAGTGGAAAGTAAATCAGGCTATTACGCAAAATATTGAGATTGATGCAAGGTATCCTTCAAAAGAAGAGTTGTCAGAAATGTCTTATCGCAGTAAGATTGAGATAAACGGACCGGTTCGTATTGTAACGATACCCGGTTATGATGTATGTGCATGTTGTGCACCCCATGTAAGAAGAACCGGAGAGATTGGAATGCTAAAAGTTATGTCGGTTCAAAATTATAAAGGCGGTGTGCGGATCAGTATTCTGTGCGGTTTCCGTGCATTGGAAGAATTTCGCAACAAAGTTAATATCATTTCTGAACTAACAGGATTGTTATCCACAAGTCAGGATACGTTGTCAGAACGAGTAAAGCAGTTAAAAGAACAACAACATGAAATAAAAATTCAATTAAGTATCTTGAAACAAGAGGCCATGCTTGGTAAAATAGATAAAATACCAGCTGAACAGAAGAATGTTTTTCTGATAGAAAAGGAATTGGATACTGTGGTTGCCAGACATGTAGTTAACCGGCTTGTAGATGGACATGAAGGTGTTTGTGGCATCTTTATTGGAGAAGATACGAGGGGATATCGTTTTATTATAGGAAGTGCTACAAGGGATTGCCAAGTGGTTGCAACCACATTAAAAGAAGTATTGAGTGCCAAGTGTGGTGGTAGTAAGAATATGATTCAGGGATCTTTGGGTGCATCCGAAGGACAGATCCGTAATTTTATATTAAAATACGAAGAATAAGGTTGGGAGTATCAGGGGGATAGATACCGATGGTAAGAAGACGTTTTGTGCCCACTAGATTGTTGGAAAGTGGAATGAAAGTAGACCAGTCCATTATTGACGGGACGGGCCGTGTATTGATTGCAAGAGGGGCATTATTAGATGATTATCTGATTCAAGCGTTGAGACGACTGGGAATTTCAGGTATATATATAAGAGAAGGTCAGGAAGAAATTGACCAGAATCTTCTGATGCAGGAAGATGAAAAAATAGCACCGGAAACTTTACAAAAGATTGAAAAATTAAAGGTTGCGGATCGTACAAAAGTACAATTGGATGAAAGCGTTCGGGCAAGGGTCGCTGACGGCGTTTCCTTTTTGTACAGTAATACAGAATCAAAAGATTTTGTTAATACAACCAATAGTATTGCGGATGATCTGATGCATGCAATTAATGCAAATGATGCGATCGCGGTTGATATCAGTGTTTTAAAAGTCAGTGATGAGTACACTTTTAAACACAGTGTGGATGTGGCAACGATGGCGATGATCATTGCCAAAAAGACCGGCATGGCAAGAGAAGAGGTTTATGATATTGGAGTAACCGGACTTTTGCATGATATCGGCAAATCCAAGATACCAAACGAAATTTTAAACAAACCGGGCAAATTAACGGATGAAGAATTTGCCATTATGAAACACCATCCAATCTATGGATACCGTATTTTAGAGAACAATGAGGAACTTTCCGACAAGATCAAACTCGGTGTTTTGCAACATCATGAGAAAATCAATGGGAAAGGGTATCCTATGGGAGTGGACGCAGAACAGATCAGTACTTTTGCCAAGATTATTTCGGTTGTGGATATTTACGATGCGCTGGTAACGGAAAGACCTTACAAACTTGGCTTTTCACCTCGTGATGCCGTGGAAATGATTATGGCTATGACTGCAGAACTGGATATGGATGCTCTCAAAGGATTTTTGGGCAGCGTAATTTTATACCCGGTTGGATCTACGGTAGAATTGAGCAACGGTGAAAAAGCCAGGGTGGTGGAGAACTACGAAGAAGCGATTTTAAGACCAAAGGTTGTTGGTCTTAAAACAGGAAGGGTATATGATCTGGCAAAGGATTTATCCTGCGCCAATATCATTGTTCAGTAATTTTATCAGAGGATACAGTGAAGGAGACAGAATATGTTTAGTGCGATTAAGAACCTGATCTTTAAGGATGTGAATAATAGAAATGAGTCATCCAACGGAGCGGTTACATTGCGTATATGTTCATTGATTCTCATTTCCTATCTTATTCTTTTGATTACAACAATGGCATGCACGGGCAATGCGGCATTGTTTAGTTTTAATGCCCTGTTTCTAATAGTATATGCGTATTTATTCTGGCTGACCTTTTGTGATATGACCAAGGGAGCGTTGTTATGGTTTAATGTTACAACGGTCGCTATGGTTTGTTTTAATGTAGTATATCTTGGCTGGAATAGTGGTGTTCAACATTTTCTTTTCATGCTGATTTTGCTCAATTTGATCTTCATATATATGAGTCATAAGGTCCAATTTGTCATCACGGTGGTGCTTTGCCTGGTTAGAATTGGTTTGTATTATCTTTGCAGATTACGTCCCATGTCCGTATCTGTTTCGGATGGGGTGATTCAGGCGATTCAGATTGTAACTACGATTTATGTTTTTTTACTTTTATATATCTGCAGTGTTATGCTGTGTCGCGATTCCCAGAAAATGGAGCGCAAACTCACGGAGTATAATAATGAATTGGAAGAGATTGCCAATACGGATAATCTTACCAAACTTTGGAATCGTCATTATCTGATGCGGTATATTGAGAAAATTATTAAAAATCCATTCGAATTTATGTCCATTGCAATTGGTGATATTGATTATTTTAAAAAGATTAACGATAACTATGGACATGAATGCGGGGATGAGGTATTACGTGTTCTTGGAAAAGTATTTCAGGAAAATATGAACGGGAAGGGCGTTGTTGCCCGTTGGGGTGGTGAGGAATTCATCTTTGTTTTTGAAAATGCCAATGGGGATGATGCAAAACAGAAACTGGCAGACCTTCAGGATGCAGTAAAGAAAACGGTAATTGATTATAACGATCAAAAAATTAAGATCACAATGACATATGGTCTTACGGAATACGATCATAATAAGAACCTGGATGAAAATATCTGTATAGCGGATCAGAGATTGTACCAGGGTAAAAAAGAAGGAAGGGATAGGATAATTTTTTAAAATAAATTGTTATGGAAATGGTTTTGTTAACGGCACTGGGCGTTGGAAGGGCAACGATCACCGGTGCCTTTATGGTTTCTTGGATTCACGTTACTGTTAATCATGGATATACTGATCTAAAAATCAAAAAATGTCGGAAAATTTATTGACGATGAAAAATTGGTGTATTACTATTAACGGTGTGTTTTTATTCTAAAAACAAAGGAGATTATGAAAAATGGGTGGTTTTTTTGCAGTAGCATCAAAAGAGTCCTGCGTAATGGACATATTTTTTGGAACGGATTATCATTCCCATTTAGGAACGAGACGAGGCGGCATGGTTGTATACGGAAAACGGGGATTTGACCGTGCAATCCACAATATTCAGAATGCACCTTTCCGTACCAAATTTGAACGGGACGCAGACGAGATGGAAGGAAATATAGGAGCGGGCTGTATTTCGGACTATGAGCCACAACCGTTACTGGTAAATTCTCATCTTGGAAGTTTTGCCATCACAACAGTCGGTAAGATGAACAACCCGGAAGAACTGGTAAAGGTATGTTACAAATATGGTCATACCCAGTTTATGGAAATGAGCGGCGGTAATATCAATCCTACAGAGATTGTGGCGGCACTTATCAACCAGAAACGTTCGATCACCGAAGGATTACAGTTTGTCCAGCAAATGGTAGAGGGTTCCATGACTGTTATTGTCGTAACTCCCGAAGGAATTTATGCGGCAAGAGATCGCCTTGGACGTACTCCTGTTATTATAGGGAAAAAGGAGAATGCATTCTGCGCTTCTTTTGAAAGTTTCGCGTACCAGAATCTGGGTTATCAGGACTATAAAGAGTTAGGACCGGCTGAGATCGTATACTTTACGGCGGATAGTTGTGAAACCGTAAGTGAACCGGGTGAAGAGATGAAGATCTGTTCCTTCCTCTGGGTATATTACGGATATCCAACGTCCAGTTATGAAGGTGTTAATGTAGAAAAAATGAGATACGAGTGCGGACGTCTTCTGTCTAAGAGGGATGATGTAAAACCGGATTGTGTTGCAGGTGTACCGGATTCCGGTCTTGCACACGCGATTGGATATTCCAACGAATCTGGCATTCCGTTCTCAAGACCGTTTATAAAATATACCCCAACATGGTCAAGATCCTTTATGCCAACCAGCCAGGCACAGCGTAATCTTACAGCCAGAATGAAACTGATCCCGGTACAGGAACTGATTAAGGACAAGAAATTGTTAATGATTGATGATTCCATCGTGCGTGGTACGCAGTTACGGGAAACCACCGAGTTTTTATATAACAGCGGGGCAAAAGAAGTACATATTCGTACAGCTTGTCCACCCATTATGTATGGATGTAAATATCTTAATTTTTCACGTTCTTCTTCCGAAATGGAATTGATTACCAGACGTGTTATTCAGGCAAGAGAAGGGGAAGTGACACCGGAAAAAGTACATGAGTATGCAGATCCGGACAGTCAGTGTTACAAGGAGATGGTGGAAGAAATTCGTAAACAATTGAATTTCACCACACTTAGATATCACAGACTGGATGATATGATACAGTCAATCGGTCTTTCTCCTTGCAAGATCTGTACGTATTGTTTTAACGGAAAAGAATAAAATAGGATTCATAGGATTTTGAGTATCCGGTATAATAAATAAAAGCAGCATGGTATTTCGTGCTGCTTTTTCCGAATATATATGTATGAAAAAAATAAAAAAAGGAAATAGATTCGTATAAAACGGATACAGGACAGAAAGATATGAATGATTTTGAGCAAAACAAAGCGAATATGATTGCATATCTGCAAAGCGGTTGTAAAAGCCGGGATATCCCTCTGCGTTTTGGCGTGGAGCTGGAGCATTTTATTGTTAAAAAAGATACAATGATAGCGGTTTCCTACTATGGGGAACAGGGGATCGAAGCGATTTTAAATGAACTGGCTTGCTTTTATAACGGACGTGATTATTCCAATAATCATCTGATTGCACTGGAACGAGAGGATATTACTATTTCTTTAGAACCGGCAGCACAGTTAGAAGTCAGTATTTCTCCGCAAAGTAAACCGGAGATTATTGAAGATATATACAATCGTTTTCGAAAAGAAATAGATCCCATATTGCAACGTTATGGCTATTGTATGGTGACGGAAGGATATCAGCCCTGTTCAAAAGCGAAAGAACTGGATCTGATCCCGAAACAACGCTATCGATTTATGGATACTTATTTTGACAAAATTGGTCCATACGGAAAGCAGATGATGCGTGGAACAGCATCTGCGCAGGTATCCATTGACTATTACAGTGAAGAAGACTTTCGGGAAAAATACCAAAAGCTTTATCAGGCAAAAGATATCCTTGCAGAAAGGTTTAAAAATACCCATTTTTATGAGGGAAAAGCATGGGAAGGTGGCCTGTTGCGAAAGAAGATATGGGAAAATACGGATAAAAGGCGTTATGATGTGGAACCCTTCATGAAAAAGGGAACCCTTTCCTTTTCAGACTATACTGATTTTGTGATGCAGGCACCGATCATTGTAAATCGCGAAAACGGTGGGGATTATTATGATGAAAGAACCATTGGTGAGATCTGCAGTAAACGGATATTGACACAGGATGAACTCATTCACGCCATGTCCATGGTTTTCCCCATGATACGTGCGAAACAATTTTTGGAGATTCGTTACGCTGACAGCATGCCGATGCCTGATTTATTAGAATATATCGGAGAAATTAAAAAGATAATAGAATCTTAGAACAGAGGTTATACTATGACGCTTACGGAAATAGAATCATTTTATAAAAAGGATATTGAAAATAATTTCCTAAAACATCAGAAAAGTGGTTTGAAATCGCTGGATTACCTGGAACATTCCACGGCAAAATACCATGGAAAGACAATTTATTCACTCTATGTTCCCAAAATTTTAAACGAAGAAACGGTTTTCGTGTTTGCGCATACAGCAGAAACAATGGCTTGCATTATGCGTAAAGTAATCCGGGAATATATGAAAAACGAAGAGTACCGTCGTTTATTCGGATTTTCAAAACAGATCGAACGTTTGATTTTGCATGATCCCGGATATGAAAATATTCTTCCGGTCTGTCGCGTAGATATTTTTTATAACGAAGAAACCGGGAAGTTTTATTTTTGCGAGTTCAATACCGATGGTTCCAGTTCCATGAATGAAGACAGAGAATTGTGCAATGCCTTTCAAAAAACGGCATTGTATGAGAGTCTGAGTAAAGATTACGAAGTGAAGAGTTTTGAATTGTTTGATTCCCTTGTGGATGCTTTCCTGACTAATTATGAGACCTACCCTTATAAGGTCGAAAAACCTGTCGTAGCGATTGTGGATTTTTTGGAATTGGGATGTTCCATGGAAGAATTTGAACAATTCCGCAAAAGTTTTGAAAAAAGAGGTCTGCAAGCATATATCTGTGATGTCCGTTCCCTTCATTTAGAAGAAGATCGATTGTGTATGCAAGACCATACACCGGTGGATCTGATCTATCGAAGGGCGGTTACATCCGACATCTGTGAAAAAGAAGAAGAGGTAAAAGATTTTATAGAGGCTGTCCTTTCTTATAAAGTCTGCTGTATGGGCGGATTCTGCACACAGGCAGCGCATGATAAATCCTTATTCTATATATTACGACATGAGATGACGCAGAAGATTCTGACAAAGGAAGAAAATATTTTTATAAAAGAACATATCCCTTACACGGAGGAATTGACTGCATCAGTCATTGCTGATACGGATATTTTACAGAATAAAGATAAATGGCTGATAAAACCCAAGAATTCTTACGGAGCAAGAGGTATCTATGCGGGAATGCATGTTACAACTTTAGAATGGGAAAAGTTAGTAAAAAAACACCAGGATTCTAACTATATCATGCAGCAGTTTATTCTGCCGTATCGGACAAGTAATATTGATTTCCACAAAGAAAAACCGATCCTTCGTCCCTATAGTAATCTGACCGGATTATATGTGTACAACGGCAAGTTTGCGGGCGTATATTCACGTCAGTCCGATCATGAGATTATATCCAGTGTATATGATGAAAATGATATTGCAACCGTATATTTGCGTAAGTTATAATGGTTGTGAATTAAGAAAATCATAAGATTCTACCAAGAATTCCTTATGTGCATAATGATAAAATAGCCTTACAATAAATGACAAAGAAAAGGAATTTACCATGAAAACGATAAAAAATAAGGAAGTTATTATAGGATTAATTGCGCTGATTATTCTGTGCATACTTGCCATTTTTCTGATTATCAAAAGGGAATTTCCAAAAGAAAACTCAAAAAAAGCACCGATAGAGATCATCGAAGACAAAGACGCAGCGATGTCTGAAAATGAGGAACAGGACCTTGAGGCGGATATCATCAAACAGGAGTTGGCCAAAGTAGAAAAAGAAGAACTTGCAAAACCAAAAGAAACGTCATCCAAGACAGAAATATCTATGGCGGATGAAATGAATCAACTTGGAATATCGGATACGGGAAAAGAAACTGTGTATTATACTACACCTAAGTATGCCCCATATGACGGAGAAGATATGTGGCAGTTAGAGGAACTGTATTTTTATTGGAATGATTATAAACTGGATGCGGTGAATGATCTGCTTCGTCTTCCTCGTGTTCGGACTGCCTTTACCAATGAACTTGCGGGAACCAATCAGTTTTACTATTATGGTACCTTGAATTCAGCCGGACAACCGGATGGTTCCGGTGTTGCAGTCTATGAAGATAATGCCTATTATTGCGGAGAATGGAAGAACGGAAAGAGGCACGGAAAAGGAATGTGGCTTCAGATCTTTCCGGATAAACCCACTACTTTAAATGGGATTAGTGGTGTACTGGAACATAGTTTTAACGGACAGTGGCAGGATGATCTTCCTTATGGAAACGGACAGGAACATATTGAGTATGATTTGGAAGTAATGGAAGGCGAAGACATTATATTTAATGTAATCGGATCGTTTAAAGAGGGCTATTACGACGGAGAACTATATATTATGACGATTGATAATACCGGAACTTCTACGGACTGGGAAGCAACCGCCAAAAGAGGGGTATTTGATTACTTCCACAAGCGCTACAGCACGACCGGCAAACTTCCTGTCTGGGAGAGAATGGAAGAAGTAAAAGAAGGAACGAATTACCGCTGGCTGGATGAACCGGAAAACATCGGCTGGGGCATTACGGGATTGAAGAAAAAAGACACCAAATAAAGAATTTGGTAAAAGCAAAGGAAAGCATATGGTTAAAGAAGAAATACGGATCGAGAAAATTATTGTTCATATATTAGACAGTACGGTGGGAATGCCGGTGTTATCCGATGAAGAGATTGATTTTGGATCGGATTTTGCTGATTTTATCAAAGAACACATTCATAAAGTGGCATCTGGCGATGATGTAAGAACTTGTGCTTTTTATGAAAATGAATCCGAGATCTGTCAGATGTTAAGAGAATACAAAGATGAGGATTTTATTCCGTTAAGCAAAAAAATGGCAGAGTCCCTGTATCAGATCATGAACAGTAATGTGGATATTCCATCCGCCGATCTTACGATTGTGCGCTTTAAAGACCGTGATAATGATTATCTGGGGGTTCTTAAGATCAATTTACGTTCCAATTATACGCATCGCACGGCTTCTGTTGGCGAAGGCAATACCAATCAGATTGTCAAATTCAAAGCGGTTTTCCCGACGGAATCACAGAGACTTACAGAAGCGGCAATCATTCGCTTGTCCGATCTTCAGGTTCGACTTGTTGAGAAAAAGTACGAGATTAATGGTGAAAAAGTGAATTATTTTTCCTATCTTTTTTTAAAGTGTAACAGCAGTCTGTCACCAAAGACGAAGCTGAATATTGTAACCAAGGCAATTGAAAAAGTACAGGATGATAATCTGGATGAATATACGGCATGTGAGGCTAAAATGCGTGCAAAGTGTATCATTCAGGAAGAATTAGAAAAAAACGGCGGCTTTGTAGTGGAAGATTTAGCGGATCGTGTTTTTGAACAGGAACCGCAGATGCGGGATGAATTTCAGGAAAAAATGGAAAAATACGATATGGTAAAACAGGAAGTGATTCCACAAAATGATTCCACGGTACGAAAATACCAGAAACAGTGTTTGTACACGGATACCGGAATTGAGATTAAAATTCCCATGGACCGCTATAAAGACAGTGAAAGTGTGGAGTTTATTACCAATCCGGATGGAACCGTATCCGTACTGATCAAAAACATAGGGCATTTGGAAGCCAAATACTGATATTTGTTTACATACTTTGAGGAGAGCGTGAACATATGGGGAATATTATTTCATATCTGGAAGAGTGCGGGAAGCGTTCCTTTAAGAATTTGGCATTTAATGAAGTGGATGCGCTGGTTTTGTCACAGTTTTCGTATTTAAAATTAGATGGTCTGATTCCGAAGATTGTAGATGATGAAAGACCGGTATCCTTTTTGTCATTGGCGGAACATATGGATGAACGGATTGTATTTTCCGATGAGAGATATGAAAAAGATAACCGGCTGTTATTTGAATATATGTTAAAGAGCAGGCGTTTTTCCGATATGAGTTTCAATTACTATACCAATCTGATTAATGAACAGGTAGAAACACAGTTTTGTGCCATGGTTTGTTTTTGCGAAGACTCTATTCCCATTATTATTTTCAGGGGAACGGATGAAAATTTTGTCGGCTGGAGAGAAGATTTCAACATGGCATTTAAAAAGCCGGTTCCGGGACAGTATCTGGCAAAAATGTATCTTGCCAGAGTGGGAGAATATATCGGTTCCGACTTTATGATCGGCGGTCACAGTAAGGGTGGTAATCTTGCCGTTTACTGCAGTATGAATACAGAACCCGATATCAGAAAAAGAATACGAAGTATTTACAGTTTTGATGCTCCCGGATTCAGACCGGAAATTTTAAAAAGTGAGGATTATGACTCCATATCGGACCGGATACACAAATATATTCCGGGATCTTCCGTGGTGGGAATGCTTCTGGAAGAACATGAAAATTACCGTGTGGTAGAAAGCAGCTCGTTTGGACTGTTACAGCACAATCCCTATACATGGAAGGTAAACGGGCATTCCTTTATCGAGAAAAGTTCCCTTGGAAAAAGCAGTCAGTTTATGAATAAGGCATTAAATGAATGGCTGCTAACATTGGATGAAGAACAGTTGGAGGTCTTTGGTGAGACTCTTTTCTATATTTTAGAAGGCTGTGAAATGAAAAATATGATAGAAGTGTCTCGTGACTGGAAAAAAGGAATTAACAATATGTTCCACGCCTCAAAAGCAGTGGATGAGGATACGCGGGATAAGATTAATCAGATTCTGAAGATTTTAGCAGAAATTATAAAAGAAAATGCTAAAGAGGACTTTGATAAGAAGAAAGAAGGGATAAAAGAAAACTTGAGGGATAATCTGATCCGCAAACATAATTAAGATCACAAAGAAAAAATGCTCAAGCATATTGAGTTTTTTGCCGATAAGATGTATTATAATAGTGAAATGAACTACTGATTACATGGATGTAACAGCGTATCAAAGGATGGAGCACCTTTCAGATAAGGAGGACGCATATGAATATCAAAAATGATTACAGTTTACTTTTTAATAGCTTAGGCAATTCCAATTCCCGTTCAGGAGCATCGGGCAATATTTTTAATGCGATTGATCTGAGCGAATACAGCAGTATCAAGAGAGGAACTTACGGCAAATTATTAAAAGCCTATTATGCGAAGGAAGATACTAAGAGCACGACAGGTTCCGACAATAAGGATACGGATGTTAAGAAGAAATCCTTAAAGCAGGAGACGCAGATTGAAAAGCTTAATGATGTTGCAAACGACGCTTCTTCAGTTACGGACAGCGCTAAAAAACTGACGACAGGAGGAACGGATTCTTTATTTAAAGAAAAAGAACTGACAACAAAGGATGAGAATGGCAACGAAGTTAAGACCATGGGTTATGATATGGATGCCATTTACAAATCCGTCAAAGATTTTACGGACAAGTATAATTCCTTTGTAAAAACAGTGGGCAATTCGGATTCTTCAAAAGTAGACCGTGAATTTGACGAACTTGCTGTAATAGTGACGGATTTTAGCCAGTCTCTTAAAAATGCCGGTATTACCATCAATAAGGACAATACTCTTACCGTGGATGAGAATACATTGAAGGCAACGGATATTTCCGATTTAAAGAAATTATTTAACGGCAATTCTTCTTTTGCCTATAAAGTATCAGCAAAGACTTCCATGATCGGTGCAACTGCTGAAAGTGAAGCCAGGATCATGAAAAACTATACGAGTACGGGCGATTATGACAGAGCATTTGCTTCCGGCAATTTGATGGATAGCATTATATAAGTACTTACGGATCTTATTTTTCGCAATTGTGTATATTTTTTGAAAAAAATAAAAAAAACACTTGCACTTCTGTAAAAACTTAGATATAATCGTACAAGTGTCAGGGCGATATGTGTCAACCGCATGAATGAGTGATGTGTGCTTACATAAGTTTTTTGCTTGACAAGAATTTAGATTACGGCTACAATGTAATCTGCGCAGGAGTGGCGGAATGGCAGACGCGCATGGTTCAGGTCCATGTGATAGCAATATCGTGAGGGTTCAAGTCCCTTTTCCTGCAGTTAACTGTATGGATTGAGCTGTTTGATTACGGTTTGACACAGTTATGCGGAAGTGCTGGAATTGGCAGACAGGCAAGACTAAGGATCTTGTGTCTGTATAGACGTGTGGGTTCAAGTCCCATCTTCCGCAGTATATAAGAGTAGGTCGAATGACCTGCTCTTTTTTTATGCAATAGGAAATTTCTTTGAAATTACCTATTGCACAAAAAACACTCCGTGAGGATACTATTTTATAGTGGAAAAAAATGTATGTTTGCGGTATAATTTCCGTGTTTGGTTACAATAAAGGTTATATAGGAGAGAGAACATGAAAAAGAAGGCATTATTATTTTTTCTAACAGGATTACTTGTTGCTGTGACAGGCTGCGGAAGTCAGGAAACAGCGGGTGTAACTACTTCTTTGGCAGAATCCGAAACGGTTGTGGAAGTTACAGACGAAGAGGATTCCACGGAAGAAGTGGTAGAAGAAGACTTAGAAGGCGTTAACCTAATGGATAACGGCGATTTTTCCAAGGGAAGTGAGCACTGGGCAACATTTGCTACCCGTGGCGGAGCGGCTGAATTTGCACCGGAAGAGGGAGTTGGTAAAGTTACTGTTTTTTCGACCGGCTTAGAAGATTATTCCGTTCAGTTGTATTATGATGGGTTTGGCTTGAAAATGGGAGGCGTATATGAACTTTCATTTGATATCTCTTCCAATATTCCAAGAAAAGCAGGTGTAAGAATCCAGGTTAATGGCGGTACTTATGATGCCTATGTGGAAGGCAAGATGGATGTTACCGAAGAAATGCAGACTTTTAAATACGAATTTACTATGACCGAAGGAGATGATCCGGCTCCAAGACTTTGTTTTAATCTGGGTACTCCGATGGACGGCGATGGAGAGTATGAAAAGCATGAAGTTTATGTGGACAATGTTTCCGTAACATTGTTAGATGGTTCTGCAATTGTGAAAAAGGTAGAAGTGGATAATACGGTTGCATGTAATACCAATCAGATTGGTTTCCTTCCGGATGCCAGAAAAACGGTTGTTGTGCGCAGTGCAAATCCGGGTGGTGTATTTACCCTTGTGGATGAATCCGGAAAAGAAGTCTATAACGGAACCTTATCAGAGGCAATTGACAGTGTAAATGCAGGAGAAACCGTTTACTTTGGCGATTTTTCGGATTTTACGAAGGAAGGTACCTATACGGTAGTGAGTGGGGATGGAGAGAGTTCTTATCCGTTTACCATTGGTAAAGATGTTTATGATGATCTGTTAAAAGATTCTTTCCGTATGTTATATTTGCAAAGATGCGGCATGGAATTAACACAGGATTTGGCCGGCGATTTTGCGCATCCGGTATGTCATCAGGAAAATGCGGTTGTATATGGTTCTGAATCATCTGAGACAAAAGAAGTCGGCGGTGGCTGGCATGATGCCGGAGATTACGGCAGATATGTGGTATCCGGTGTGGAAACGGTAATTGACCTGTTCCTGTGTTATGAAGATTTCCCACAGATCTGGGATGGTAAAGCCGGTGATCAGATGGATATTCCGGAAAGCGGAAACGGAATCCCGGATATTTTGGATGAAGCAAAATATGAGTTGGACTGGCTGTTAAAAATGCAGGATGAGGCAACGGGTGGTGTATATCACAAAGTAACCTGTCTGGAATTCCCGGGATTTGTAATGCCGCAGGAAGAAACGGCACAGTTGGTTCTTGCTCCGATTTCCAATACGGCAACAGGTGATTTTGCGGCTATTATGGCGAAAGCATCCGATATATATAAGGATATGGATGCTGATTTTGCAAACAAATGTCTTGCTGCTTCTAAAAAAGCATGGGAGTATCTGGAAGTTACGCCTAATGTTAAGGGCTATCGCAATCCGGATGAGATTTTAACGGGTGAATATCCGGATGGACAGGATAAGGATGAACGTTTCTGGGCTGCTGCAGAATTATACAAAGTAACCGGAGATCAGAAATACAATGCTTATCTGGAAGAAACCATGGAGAAATATATTTTACACGGCTTTGGATGGGCAGAAGTAGGAACCTATGGAAATCTTGCATATTTAAGTATGGACGAGTCCATGCAGAATCCGGTTTATGTAGAGAAAATGAAAGAAATGATCGTACAGAAGGCAGATCAGTATCTGCAGAATGTAAATACGGACGGTTATCGTGTGGCTTTGGGAGATAACTATTGCTGGGGAAGTAATCAGGTGGTATGTAATTATGCAAGACAGATGCTTTTCGCAGAAAGTCTTACGGGTAAAGAAGAGTACAATGCGGCTGCGTATGATCAGTTGTCCTACCTCTTAGGACAAAACACTTTATCCTACTGCTTTATGACGGGATATGGCAGCGTGTCACCTGTTAATATGCATCACCGCCCGTGTATGGCTACGGGATCGGTTTTAAAAGGCATGCTGGTTGGCGGACCGGACAGCGCATTGGAAGATCCTTATGTAAAATCCGTACTGGCAAATGCAGCACCGGCAAAATGTTATGCGGACAATGAACAGAGTTACTCCACAAACGAAGTAACTGTTTATTGGAACAGCCCATTTATCTATCTTTTAAGCAGTCAGATGGAACTTCAGGCAGAAGAGAAATAATTTTTATGTTTCTTTTTTGGTGGAAAACGGTTATAATATAGTAAATTTTGTTTATTGAAAAAAGGAGGTCCTACATGAAGAATTCATCTATGAATACTCATATGGGCAATATTACGATTGATAAAGAGGTAATATCCCAGTACGCAGGCAGCGTTGCGGTGGAATGTTTTGGCATCGTGGGCATGGCAGGCGTCAGTGTAAAAGACGGACTTGTTAAACTCTTAAAAATGGATAGCATGACAAGAGGAATCGTGGTATCTACAGTAAATAACAAATTAGTACTGGATTTCCACGTTATAGTTGCGTATGGTGTCAGCATTATGGCTGTTTCTGAGAATCTGATCAGCAATGTAAAATACAAGGTGGAAGAATTTACCGGTATTGAAATTGAAAAGATCAATATCTTCGTTGAAGGTGTTCGAGTGATTGATTAAGGAGGAAATAGTTGTGGCTTTAAATACCATTGACGCTAAGATGCTGTCTAAAATGTTCTTAGCGGGTGCTAAAAATCTTGAAAATAAAAAAGAATGGATTAATGAATTAAATGTGTTTCCGGTACCGGATGGCGATACCGGAACCAATATGACCATGACGATCATGGCGGCAGCGAAAGAAGTGGCCAAGATGGATGATCCGGATATGGTTACCCTTTGTAAGGCAATGTCTTCCGGTTCTTTAAGAGGTGCCAGAGGTAATTCGGGTGTTATCTTATCCCAGTTACTTCGTGGATTTACCAAAGTAGCGAAGGAATATGATGAGTTAAATATTCCGATCATTGCAGCTGCATTTGAAAAAGCGGTGGAGACGGCATACAAAGCCGTTATGAAGCCAAAAGAGGGTACGATTCTTACAGTGGCAAAAGGAATCAGTGACAAGGCAAATGAATTGCTCGAAAGTGGTTGCGAAGATCTGAACGCATTTTTTGATGAAGTGTTAAAACACGGTGATTATGTCCTCAGTCAGACTCCGGAAATGCTTCCCGTATTAAAACAGGCAGGCGTTGTGGACTCCGGCGGACAGGGTCTTATGGAAGTGTTAAAAGGTGCGGTGGATGCATACCTTGGAAAAGAGATTGATTTTACTGTTGAAACACCAACCGTATCCATCAATACCACATCTGTTGAAAGCGATGCAGATGATATTAAGTTTGGCTATTGTACGGAGTTTATCATTATGTTGAATCGTCCGTTCAATATTAAGACGGAAATGGATTTTAAGGCCTACCTTGAATCCATTGGGGATTCCATTGTGGTAGTTGCGGATGATGATATTGTAAAAGTACATGTTCACACCAATGATCCGGGTATGGCAATCCAGAAAGCACTCATGTATGGTGCTCTTTCCAATATGAAGATTGATAATATGCGTTTAGAGCATCAGGAAAAAGTGATTAAAATGAACGAAAAGAATAATGCTGATGCCGTAAAAGCAGACGCTGCTTCCGATTCACAGAGCAGTCCTGCCATGGATGAACCCAGAAAAGACATTGGATTTGTTACGGTTGCAGCCGGTGAAGGCATGACGGAGATCTTCAAAAGTCTCGGCGTGGATGTGGTAATATCCGGTGGACAGACCATGAATCCAAGTACGGATGATATTGTTAAGGCTGTAAATGCTGTCAATGCAGACTGTGTTTTTGTTCTTCCCAATAATAAAAACATTATTTTGGCAGCTAATCAGGCACAGTACCTGGTAGAAGATAAAAAAGTAGTAGTGATCCCAACTAAGACAATCGCACAGGGTATTACCGCAGTGATCAATTATGTGCCGGATATGGCAATAGAAGAAAATGAAGCGGTTATGGCAGAAGAAATGGGACGTGTTAAGACCGGTGAGGTAACTTACGCGGTACGTGATACCCGGATTGATGATAAAGAGATTTGCCAGGGTGACTACATGGGTATTGGTGATCAGGGTATTCTTTCCGTAGGAAAGGATATGGATCAGGTTATCTTTGAAATGGTAGAAGCCATGGTGGATGAAGAAACCGAACTGATCAGCGTTTATTACGGTGAAGAAGTAACAGAAGAAGCGGCTGATAAACTTCGCGAGGCAATCGCCGGTAAATATAATTCCTGTGATGTGGAATTGCAGTATGGCGGTCAGCCCGTGTATTACTACGTGATTTCAGCAGAATAGTTTTCATAAAAATGGAACACAATGTGTTCCATTTTTAGTATCTAAAAACAGGTGAAATATGTATCGATTAGAAGAGGATATCCTTACTCTAAAAGGAGTGGGTAATAAAACGGCGGAATTATTTCATAAATTGGATATTTACAGAATTGCGGATCTTTTGCTTAGTATTCCCGGCGGATTTCAGTGCTATGATGAACCAAAACTACCAAAAAACTGTGAGCAGGAAGTGATGGTTTCTATTCCGGCGGTGCCTAAAGCAGGCTCCTATGTCACAAAAAAGGCGGGGAGATACCAGATATCCCTTGTAAAAGTGATATCGGGCAATCAGATTGTTACACTGCGTTTTTTTAATATGCCCTATATAAGAAATTTATTAAAAGCGGGCAATTCCTATGTTTTACGAGGCATTTTAAAGTGTCAGAACGAACAGTTTTCCATGTTGCAACCGCAGATTTTTACACCGGAAAAGTATTCCGAACTGCAAAACAGGCTGATTCCCTGCTACCATCTTACAAAAGGATTAACCAATCATACCTTTCAGAAAGCATGTAAGGTAGCACTTGAAGAACTGGAACCGGTATTGGATTATCTTTCCGATGACCAGTTAAAAAATTTGAATCTGCCTTCTTTTGGGGAGACGCTGTGTTCCATACATATGCCGGATTCCAGACAAGATTTTGAAAAAGCCAGAAAACGTCTTGCTTTTCATGAGTTTTTTTCATTCCTGTATCTGATACGCAGGGATAAAGATGCGCAGGAACAGAGTGTTTTAAAACAACCATTACTGCCGGTTGCGGATACGAAGCGTTTTTTGGAGACACTTCCTTACGAACTTACAGGTGCACAGAAACGGGTTTGGACGGAGATTGAAGAAGATATGGACAAAGCAATTCCCATGAATCGTCTTTTGCAGGGCGATGTGGGAAGCGGTAAAACGATCATAGCCTTTCTTGCTTTATTAAAAGCAGCGGCAAATAACAGACAGGGTGTTTTGATGGCGCCTACCGAGGTGCTTGCCGAACAGCATTTTTCATCCCTGGTTAATATGGTAAAAGAATATAAACTCTGCATTCGTCCCGTACTTTTACTGGGATCCATGCCTGCAAAAGGTAAAAGGCAGGCTTTGGAAGGAATCATGGACGGAACCTATAATGTTATTATCGGAACACATGCAGTCATACAGGAAAAAGTACAGTATAAGAATCTTGCCCTGGTCATCACGGATGAACAGCATCGTTTTGGAGTCAATCAAAGAGAAGTGCTTCGAAAAAAAGGGGATTCTCCCCACGTTCTGGTTATGAGTGCAACGCCGATTCCCAGAACGCTTGCCCTGATTTTATATGGGGATATGTCCGTTTCGGTAATCGATGAACTGCCGGCAAACAGACTGCCCATCAAAAACTGTGTGGTCAATGATTCCTATCGTCCTACTGCATACAAATTTATGCAAAAGGAGATGGAAAAAGGAAGACAGGTTTATATTATCTGTCCGATGGTGACGGAAAGTGAAGAGATGGATGAACTGGAAAATGTAATCGATTATGCAGAACGGTTAAAACAGATTTTTCCAAAAGAAATATCCATAGCACATCTTCATGGAAAAATGACCCTGAGCGAAAAAGAAACCATTATGCATGCCTTTGAAAGGCATGAAATTGATATTTTGGTTTCCACCACCGTTGTGGAAGTCGGAATCAATGTGCCGAATGCCACTATTATGATGGTGGAAAATGCGGAACGGTATGGTCTTGCACAGTTGCATCAGTTGCGAGGCCGTGTCGGACGAGGAGAACACCAGTCCTACTGTATTTTTATGAGCGGTAAAATGACGGATAAAAATAAAGAAAGACTGGAGATATTAAATCAATCCAATGATGGTTTTTATATTGCCAACAAAGATTTGGAGATGAGAGGTCCCGGTCAATTGAGCGGGATTGCACAAAGCGGAGAACTTGGTTTTACGGTTGCGGATATCTATCAGGATAAAGATATGCTGGTACTAGCGGACAGCTTCTGCAACCATGTGATCGGCAAGCAGGAAAACATCCGCGAAGACATTTTTTATAAGTTAAGTCTGAAAACGGATTCCATGGCGGATAAGATCATGACACTTTAACAGACAAAGTAATTAAAAATGTTTTGTTGACTTTATGCCTCTTACCTCGTAAAATTGAGTATATCTGACAGGATGGAAAGGTATGACAATAGGATGAGTAAAGTTGCGATTGTAACAGACAGTAATAGTGGAATTATACAAAAAGAAGCAGAAAAGATGGGAGTATTTGTTCTTCCCATGCCGTTTATGATTGATGGGGAAGAATACTATGAGGATATTACTCTATCACAGGAAGAATTCTATAAAAAATTAGAGAGTGATGCAGATATCTGTACTTCACAGCCTTCTCCGGAGTCCGTGATGAATCTTTGGGATGAAGTGTTAAAAGAATATGACGAGATTGTATATATACCGATGAGCAGCGGGCTGAGCGGTTCCTGCCAGACGGCGATTATGTTAGCAGAGGATTATGACGGCAAAGTACAGGTTGTAAATAACCAGCGTATTTCCGTTACCCAGTTACAGTCCTGCCTGGATGCCAAGGAACTGGCAAAGAAAGGGAAAAATGCAAAAGAGATCCGTAAGATCTTAGAAGATGACAAATTCAACACCAGTATCTATATCATGTTAGATACGCTGTATTATCTAAAAAAAGGCGGACGTATTACGCCGGCTGCTGCGGCACTCGGAACCTTACTTCGTTTAAAACCGGTTTTAACGATTCAAGGCGATAAACTCGATGCTTTTGCCAAAGCGCGTACGGCAGCTCAGGGCAAAACAATAATGATCAATGCCATTAAAAATGATATTGAGACACGTTTTGGAGGTCTTGAAAAAAGTAATGTCAAACTTATGATGGCGCATACAAACAACCATGAGGCGATTGATATCTTCAAAAGAGAAATGGAAGAAGCAATACCCGGATGCAAGGTAGAATTGGTACATCCGTTATCCTTGAGCGTTGCCTGTCATATAGGACCGGGATCCATTGCCGTTGCCGTAATACAGAATCTTACGGAAGAATAATTGGTTTTCAATACAAAAAATTGTGTTTCTAAGCAAAAAGCACTACTATAGGTAGTGTTTTTTGCTTTTCTTAAAAAGAATTTCATGTTATAATCAGTTCATATAGTGTAATTTAGTGAAGTAAAGAGAGGTTACAGCAGTATTATGGGCAAAAGCAGTACATATGATGCGTCAAGTATTACCGTTTTGGAAGGACTGGAAGCGGTTAGAAAACGTCCGGGTATGTATATTGGAAGTGTTTCTACTAAGGGTTTGAACCATCTGATCTACGAGATCGTAGATAACTCCGTGGATGAACATTTGGCAGGATATTGTTCACATATACATGTGATATTGGAAAAAGATGGCTCTGCCACGGTGGAGGACAATGGACGTGGTATCCCGATTGAGATGCACGAAAAAGGAATGAGTGCGGAACGACTTGTTTTTACGACTCTTCACGCGGGTGGTAAATTTGACGATTCGGCTTACAAGACAAGCGGTGGTCTCCATGGTGTGGGTTCCTCCGTTGTAAATGCTTTGTCCACCCGTCTTACCGTGCGCGTTAAGAAAAAAGGCTGTATTTATCAGGATAGTTATGAAAGAGGAATTCCCACAACCGAACTGGAAAACGGATTACTGCCGGTAGTGGGCAAAACGAAGGAAACCGGTACCTGTATTAATTTTTTGCCGGATGATACCATTTTTGATAAGACCCGGTTTAAGGAAGATGAGGTAAAGAGCCGCCTTCATGAGACAGCTTATCTGAATCCGAATCTGACCATTGTTTTTGAGGATAAAAGAAAGGAAGAACAGGAATATATCGAGTTCCATGAACCGGAAGGGCTGATCGGTTTTATCAAGGACATGAACCGCCAGAAAGAAGTGGTACATGAACCGATTTATTTTTCGGGAGAAAGCGAAGGCATCACAGTAGAGGTGGCTTTACAGTATGTAAATGAATTTCACGAAAATGTATTGGGCTTCTGTAATAATATTTATAATGCGGAGGGCGGTACGCATCTGACCGGTTTTAAGACACAGTTTACTACCGTAATGAATACATATGCCAGAACGCTTGGGATCTTAAAAGAAAAGGATGCGAATTTTACCGGTGCGGATATTCGAAACGGTATGACAGCTGTAGTATCCATCAAACATCCGGATCCTCGTTTTGAAGGACAGACCAAAACAAAACTGGATAACCAGGATGCTGCCAAGATTGTGAGTAAAGTAACGGGGGATGAGATTGTACGTTATTTTGACCGCAATCTGGATGTGTTAAAAAGTGTGCTCAGTTGTGCGGAAAAGGCAGCTAAGATTCGTAAGAGTGAAGAAAAAGCCAAGACCAATCTGCTTACGAAACCCAAGTATTCCTTTGATTCCAATGGCAAACTTGCCAACTGTGAGTCAAGGGATATGAAAAAATGTGAGATTTTTATCGTGGAAGGTGATTCTGCAGGAGGCAGTGCCAAAACCGCAAGAAACAGACAATACCAGGCAATTTTACCGATTCGCGGTAAGATTCTAAATGTAGAAAAGGCAAGTATTGATAAGATTTTGGCAAATGCAGAGATCAAGACCATGATCAATGCCTTTAACTGTGGCTTCTCAGAAGGTTACGGCAATGATTTTGATATCAGCAAACTGCGCTACGATAAGATCATCATTATGGCGGATGCCGATGTGGACGGTGCCCATATTTCCACACTTTTATTGACTTTATTCTATCGTTTCATGCCGGAACTGATCTATGAGGGACATGTGTATATTGCCATGCCTCCTCTTTATAAAGCCATGCCGTCAAAAGGAGAAGAACAGTATCTGTATGACGACAAAGCGTTGGAAAAATATCGTAAGACACACAAAGGTCCTTTTACTTTGCAACGTTACAAAGGTCTGGGAGAAATGGATGCGGAACAGTTATGGGAAACCACACTGAATCCTGAGACCAGAAAATTAAAGTTAGTCGAGATTGAAGATGCAAGATATGCATCCGATGTAACGGCCATGTTGATGGGAACGGATGTGCTTCCCCGTAAACAGTACATATATGAACATGCACAGGATGCCCTTTTGGATATTTAATGATGCCGGCATTTTGTGTATGTAGCAGCAGAAAGTATTTTTGATGGTGAAAAAAGATGAGTGAAGAAATTATCAAAACCGAATACTCGGAGGTTATGCAAAAATCGTATATTGATTATGCCATGAGTGTTATTGTGGCACGTGCACTCCCCGATGTAAGGGACGGTTTAAAACCGGTACAAAGAAGAACTTTATACGATATGCAGGAATTGGGGATCCGTTACGATAAACCTTATCGTAAAAGTGCCAGAATCGTCGGAGATACCATGGGTAAGTATCATCCTCACGGGGATAGTTCCATTTATGAAGCCCTGGTCGTTATGACACAGGATTTTAAAAAGGGACTTCCGCTTGTGGACGGACACGGTAACTTTGGTAATATTGAAGGGGATGGCGCGGCTGCCATGCGTTATACGGAAGCAAGACTTGCCAAAGTATCCCAGGAATGTTTGTTAGCGGATCTGGACAAGGATGTCGTGGATTTTGTCCCCAACTTTGATGAAACGGAAAAAGAACCCGGCGTTTTACCGGCAAAGATTCCCAACCTTTTAATCAACGGAACGGAAGGTATTGCAGTTGGTATGGCAACGAGCATTCCGCCACACAATTTAGCAGAAGTGATCGATGCCATGAAGGCTTATATGCTGGATGAAAGTATTTCAACCAGAGAATTGATGCGTTATGTACCGGGCCCGGATTTCCCTACGGGCGGCATTGTGACCAATAAAGACGAACTGCTTGAGATCTATGAAACCGGTGTCGGTAAGATCAAGGTCCGCGGTAAAGTGGAAACGGAAAAAGGGAAAAACGGCAAGACCAATGTCGTGATCACAGAGATTCCCTATCCCATGATCGGAGCTAATATCACCAAATTTTTAATGGATGTGGCAAGTCTTGTAGAGACCAAAAAGACAATGGATGTTGTGGATATTTCCAACCAGTCTTCCAAGGAAGGGATCCGCATTGTCATTGAACTTAGAAAAGATGCAAATGTAGAGAATTTTATCAATCTGCTCTATAAAAAAACACGTTTAGAAGATACTTTCGGGGTCAATATGCTTGCCATCTGCGATGGCAAACCGGAGACAATGGGAATGAAACGCATTTTAAAAGAGTGTGTCAAATTCCGTTATGAGGTAGCAACCCGTAAGTACACGAATCTTTTAGAAAAAGAGAATGCCAAAAAAGAGATTCAGGAAGGTCTTATCAAAGCCTGCAATGTAATTGATCTGATTATTGAGATTTTACGGGGCAGTAAGGACCGTGCCATGGCAAAGGATTGTCTGATCAACGGTAATATAAAGGGTATTACGTTTAAATCAAAAGAATCCAAGATTATGGCGCAGCAACTCATGTTTACGGAGAATCAGGCAAATGCGATTTTAGACATGCGTCTGTACAAATTAATCGGTTTGGAAATCCAGGCGCTGATTAAGGAACATGAAGAAACCATGACCAATATCTACCGTTATGAGGATATTTTAGCTAGAAAAGATTCCATGGCGCAGGTAATTATCAATGAACTGGAAGAAATCCGCAATGAATATAAGAGAAGCCGCCGGACAGTAATAGATAACTGTGAAGAAGCGGTTGTGGAAGAAACCAAAGTAGAAGAGATGGATGTTATGGTCTTGGTGGATCGTTTTGGCTATGCAAGATGCATTGACATTCCTACCTATGAGCGTAATATGGAAGCGGCGGATGCGGAAAGCCGATTTGTCGTAAAATGTAAAAATATTGGTAAGGTTTGCTTCTTTACGAATATCGGACAGTTGCATACAATTAAAGTGATGGATCTTCCTTACGGAAAGTTCCGCGATAAAGGAGTTCCTATCGACAATGTCAGCAATTATTCTTCACAGAAAGAGCAGATTGTCGCTGTTGCATCCCAGTCCGAACTGAATTTATATCGTATGATTTTTGTAACAAAACAGTCCATGATGAAAATAGTGGATGGTGGTGAGTTTGATGTGACAAAAAAGACTGTCGCAGCCACCAAATTAGCGGACGATGATGAAGTAATCAGTGTGGAAGTCATCCGTGAACAGACCCATATTGTCCTTCGTTCCGCAGAAGGATATTTCCTGCGTTTCCCGATAGAAGAGATACCGGAAAAGAAAAAAGGCGCGATCGGTGTAAGAGGCATGAAATTAGGCGCGAAGGATTCTGTGGAAGAGGTATATTACCATAAGAATATGGTAGAATCTGCCATTGTCTATAAAGAAAAAGAAATTGTATTAAATACGATCAAACTGGCAAAACGGGATGGAAAAGGAACCAAACTCCGTGTATAATATTAGCCGGTGTATATGTATAAAGGAAAAAGGATTAAAATATGAGAGTAATAGCAGGAACCTGCCGATCCCTTCCGCTTGTGACACCACAGGGGGATGATACCCGCCCTACAACGGATCGGATCAAGGAAACTTTGTTTAATATGATCCAGATGGAAATCCCGGGATGTGTATTCTATGACCTCTTTAGCGGAAGCGGTGGAATTGGTATCGAGGCACTTAGCCGTGGAGCAAGACATGCCTATTTTGTCGAGAATAATAAAAATGCCCTGGAATGCATCAAAAAGAATCTGTCTTTTACCAGACTTTCAGACAATGCAACGGTTGTGAGCCGTGATGTGTTCGGAGCAGTTCCTTTTTTAACACAGAAAGCCGATATCATTTTTATGGATCCACCCTATCAATCCGGCATGGAATCTTCTGTCATGCAGATGCTAAAAGATTCGGATTGTTTAAAAGAAGACACCCTGATCATTGTGGAAGCCGTTAAGGACCATGATTTTTCGGATGTGGAAGAAATGGGTTTTACGATCTTAAAAGAAAAAGTATATAAAACAAACAAACATGTATTTTTTACACTTACATAGTAGGAGAAAAGAGGTTTACTATGAAGACGGCAATTTACCCGGGAAGTTTTGATCCGATGACATATGGACATCTTGATATTATTAGGAGAGCCGCTGAGATATTTGATCACTTAACAGTGGCAGTATTAAATAACAATGTCAAGACACCATTGTTTTCCGTATCAGAACGTGTTAATATATTGAAGGAAGCAACAAAGGATATTCCCAATGTTTCCGTGGAATCATTTCAGGGATTATTGATTGATTACGCAAAAGAAAAAGATATCCATGTTTCCGTACGTGGACTTCGTGCAATCACTGACTTTGAATATGAATTACAGATTGCACAGACGAATCGTAAATTAAGTAACGGACAGTTGGATACCATCTTTTTGACAACAAGTCTGGAATATTCTTATTTGAGTTCTTCCAGTGTAAAAGAAATCGCAAGTTTTCATGGGGATATTACACCCCTTGTTCCGGATTTCGTGGCAGAACTTGTTTACGAAAAGTATGGACATAAAGTAAATTAGTAAATGGGAGAATAGGACATGAGCAGTAAGATTGAACAGTTAATTGATGAGATTGAAGATTATATTGCCAGTTGTAAATATAAGACCTTATCCAATACGCAGATTATCGTGAATAAGGATGAGATTGACGGACTTCTTCGGGAACTTAAGATGAAGACCCCGGATGAGATCAAACGTTACCAGAAGATTATAAGCAATAAAGAGGCTATTTTGAACGATGCCCGTGATAAAGCCAATGCGCTGATTCAGGAAGCTACCAATCAGACGAATGAACTGATTAATGAACATGAGATTATGATTCAGGCATATGAACAGGCAAATGAGGTGGTTACGCTTGCTTCTGCCCAGGCACAGGAGATTTTGGATGGTGCTACCATGGAAGCCAATCAACTTCGAGCATCGGCTGTTCAGTACACGGATGATTTACTGGCACATGTGGAAGATATTGTTTCCCACTACATTAATACATCCGGTGCACATTATGATGCTTTTATGGATTCATTAAATGAATGCTATGAGACCGTTCGTGCCAATCGTGCAGAACTTCGTCCACAGGAGGCGGAAGCAATTGAATTGACGGAGACGATGAAAGGTGAGGTACCTTCCACAACGGCAGATCTTGATCTTATTTAAGTGTTTATTTCGCGCCGGCAGTAATGCTGGCGCGATTTTTATAGGAATGACACAATCCCATAGAGTATCATCGTGATAAATGTCTGATTTATTTTATGAAAGAGATAGGATGACATGGATAATGGGGTATCTTTTATCAGAACAAAAGTCTGATATAAGCAACATATACCGCCAAAGGGAAGGAATACTGCGTAGACAATTCCATACAGAGAAGGAATGGACTGCAATGCAGAAATTCCGGATGATATTTCAAACAGACCTTTTAACAGATACAGATACGGCTCGGGAATCTGATAATAGGTGTTCGTAAGAGGCAGTTGTATCACGGTAAAAATGACCATGCAGCCGCCGAGTGTCAGAATAGAAGTGATTGCTTTTTCCAATGACTCCTGTAAGGCTGTTATGATAGAAACGTTGGAGGAAACAGATGATTTTTCGCTTGCCTGAGAGGTAGTTTTTGCAATGCTTGCAGTAGTATGAAAAGGAATATCACGGAAACGCGTATAGCGAAGAAACAGCCCGTATAAAAGCGGAACAAGATACATGATTACAAACGTAAGGAAAACCGGTCCATAGGGACAGCAGATACTGACATAAGAAAGAAAATAGGCAGGACCGATATTATTACAAAACGATAGTAAAAGTTCGGCCTCCCTTTTCGATATTTTATGTAAAGTAAGGCTTTCGGAAACGATGTTTGCACCCATGGGAAACCCGCATAAAAATCCCATGAAGATCACATAGATGCAATCAGGAGAAAGGCGAAATAAGACTCCTAAAATAGGATATACGAATCCGGATAAAGATTTGGACAAACCGCTCCGTAACAAAAATCCGGATAAAACCATAAATGGAAAAAGGGAAGGAATCATTTTTCCATACCAGTTTATAAGGGCGGACAAAACCAGATTTTTACTATTGACCGGGTCGGTCAGCAATAGGAAGATAAGAAAAATACTGATTAGAATAGTCAATGCACACTCCCATAATCCATGATCTTATTTTAAATATACGAAGCAGAAAGAGAAGAAAGAACCGTGTCAAAACGATTGGATAAATTTTTATGTGATAAAAAAATCGGATCACGCAGTCAGGTGAAATCATTAATTGCAAAAGGTCTTATCTCAGTAAACGGAGAAGTTGTAAAAAATGCGGATCATAAAATAACGGATTGTGATGTGGTTTGTTTTCAGCAAAAAGAACTTGCAACGGAAGAATTTGGCTATTTTATGCTTAACAAACCGGCAGGAGTCATTTCGGCAACCACGGACGCATCAGCTGCTACCGTATTGGATTTTTTTAAGGATGAACCTTACAAAGATCTCTTTCCGGTCGGCAGGCTCGATAAGGATACGGAAGGACTTTTACTGATCACAAACGATGGGAAATTAGGACATGAGTTGTTATCCCCCAGAAAGCATGTTGCCAAGACGTATTATGTGAAAACGGCACACAAACTGAGTGAAACGGATATTGAATCCTTGGAAAAGGGTGTTGATATTGGTGAAAAAAAGAACACGCTTCCTGCCAAGGTGGAAGTGATCGGCGATTTGGAATTATATCTCACGATCACAGAAGGCAAATTCCATCAGATAAAGCGTATGTTGGAAGCGGTAAATAATCAGGTATTGTATTTAAAGAGAATTTCCATGGGTGGATTAATCCTGGATCAGGATCTGCCCCTTGGTTCGTATCGGCCATTAACCCGGGAGGAACTGAATATACTAAAGGGATAAAAAGAAGTCCAATACGGAGAATGGTGTGAAAAATCACTTGGATATGCGGATTCAGAAATGAGGATTAGTATGTTACAAAACATAAAGGCTGTTATTTTTGATCTGGATGGATCGTTAGTGGATTCCATGTGGATCTGGAAGGATATCGATATTGCGTATCTGGGGCGGTTCGGGATAAAACTGCCAAAGGAACTCCAGACCGAGATAGAGGGCATGAGTTTTTCAGAGACAGCGGTTTATTTTAAAGAGCGTTTTCAGATCCCGGATTCCTTAGAACAGATGAAAAGCGACTGGAACCGGATGGCATGGGATAAATACATCCATGATGTGAAATTAAAACCCGGTGCCGATTTGTTTTTAGAATATTGTATAGCGCATAAGATCAAACTGGGAATTGCCACCAGTAATTCCAGAGAATTGGTGGAGGCGGTTGCATCGGCAAGAGGGTTTGCAAAAGATTTTGATTGTATTATGACTTCCTGTGAAGTAAACAAAGGCAAACCCGCTCCGGATATTTATCTGGCAGTGGCTAAGAAGCTAGAAGTACCGCCACAAAATTGTCTGGTATTTGAAGATATCGTACCGGGCATCATGGCCGGAAAAAATGCGGGCATGCGAGTATGTGCGGTAGAAGATGCCTATTCCATGCATCAGAATGCGGATAAGAAAAAACTGGCAGATTATTATATTCGGGATTATCATGAGATTAAACTGATATAATCGGGAAATAAGCAGAAAAGAGGATACAAATGGCACAAGGATTTTTGCCGATTACAAAAGAAGAATTGGAAGAACGCGGAATTAAGCAACTCGATTTTGTATATGTTTGCGGGGATGCCTATGTGGATCATCCCTCCTTTGGACAGGCAATTATATGTCGTGTATTAGAAGCCCATGGCTACAGCGTAGGCGTGATTTCCCAACCGGACTGGAAGGATGAAAAGAGCATTACCATATTGGGAGAACCGCGACTGGCTTTTTTATGCAGCAGCGGCAATATGGATTCCATGGTCAATCATTATTATGTTTCCAAAAAACATCGTGAAACGGATGCTTATACACCGGGCGGAGAACCGTACAAGAGACCGGATCATGCAACGGTTGTGTACTGCAATCTGATCCGCAGAACCTATAAAAAAACACCGATCATTATAGGCGGAATTGAAGCCAGTCTGCGCCGGCTTGCCCATTATGATTACTGGTCCAATTCGTTTAAACGCTCCATCCTGCTTGACAGCGGAGCTGATATTATATCCTATGGCATGGGGGAACGCTCCATAGTAGAAGTGGCGGATGCTTTAAACAGCGGCATTGCCGTTTCGGACATTACTTTTATCCGGGGAACGGTGTATAAAACAAAATCATTGGAAAGTTTATATGAACCGGTTATGTTGCCGGATTATGACAGCATGAAAGAAGATTCTTCTTTGTATGCGAAAAGTTTCGGAATCCAGTATCAGAACACCGATGCGATTAAAGGTAATACACTAGTGGAAGGGTATCCCAATGGTGTGTATGTTGTGCAAAACCCACCACAACCTCCCTTATCCACGGAGGAAATGGATGAAGTCTATGCACTTCCTTATATGAGAACTTACCATCCGTCCTATGAAGAAAAGGGTGGTGTGCCGGCGATCAATGAGATCAAATTTTCACTGATCAGCAATCGCGGTTGTTTTGGCGGTTGTAATTTCTGCGCTTTAACCTTCCATCAAGGCAGGACGATTCAGGTCAGAAGCCATGAATCCATTATAGAAGAAGCAAAGAAAGTGATCACAGAACCGGATTTTAAGGGGTATATTCATGATGTGGGCGGTCCGACTGCTAATTTCAGGCATCCGTCCTGTAAAGAGCAGTTAGAAAGAGGAGTCTGCACGGGCAGACAATGCCTTGTTCCCACTCCCTGCAAGAATCTGTATGTGGATCACAGAGATTACCTGAGTCTTTTGCGAAAATTGCGAGAACTTCCGGGGGTAAAAAAAGTATTTATCCGTTCCGGTATCCGTTTTGATTACCTGATTGAAGATAAAGACGACACTTTTTTTAAAGAATTGATAAAACATCATGTCAGCGGTCAGTTAAAGGTTGCACCGGAACATATCTGTGATGCCGTATTGACGCAGATGGGAAAACCGGAAAACTCCGTGTATGAACGATTCCGTAAAAAGTATGCCAAATTGAATGAGCAGGCAGGATTAAAACAATTCCTTGTGCCGTATCTGATGTCTTCCCATCCGGGAAGCACTTTAAAAGAGGCAGTAGCACTTGCGGAATACCTTCGGGATCTTGGATATATGCCACAGCAGGTACAGGATTTCTATCCCACACCTTCCACGGTATCCACGGTTATGTATTACACCGGTTTAAACCCCGTCACCATGAAACCGGTATATGTATGTAAGAATCCTCACGAAAAAGCAATGCAGAGAGCCTTGATCCAGTATCGCAATCCTGCCAACTATGATCTCGTTTTAGAGGCTTTGCAGAAGGCAGATCGCATGGATCTGGTTGGCTACGATAAAAAATGCCTGATCCGTCCAAGAAAAGGAGACAGCACTTATCATGTACAACCCAAGTCAAAGCCTTCCTCAAAGAGCATGGAAAAACAAAAAAAGAAGAAAACAATCCGAAATGTGCATAAGAAAAAGTAATTACGTATGAAAGGAATCATAAAAGATGAAAAAAAATACAAAGGGTAGTTACGGGTATTTATCCGCCAAGAAAAAAAGTACAACCATTATCACTATTTCCATGTTTGCGGTATCCATTGCACTTTATATTGCGGGTTATGTAACCACAAAGACCAATGCCAATCTACTTACTGTAGTGGCTATTTTGGGCTGTCTTCCTGCCAGCAAAAGTGCGGTCAATATGATCATGTTTTTAAAGGCTAAAGAATGCAGCGAAAAAGACCATGAGGCAATTGAATCCGTTATCGGATCATTGAACGGCTATTATGATCTGTACTTTACGGGATACAGCAAAAATTTCCCGACGGATCATCTGGTTGTAACCAAAAATTCCATTCTGGCTTACAGTTCGGATAAAAAAATAACGGAAAAAGAGTTTTACGAACACATGAAGGATCTTTTAAACAAAGAACGGATTCAGGACATTACCATTAAACTCTTTACGGACAGGACAAAGTATACCAACCGTTTACAGGAACTGAATCTAAGCGAAGCCGATACCGCGGCAAGACAGGATATAGTATCCATGTTATTTCATGTCTCCCTGTAATATTTGACATCGCTGCGGACATCCGTCTGATGATAGTATAAAAATGTTCTGAAAATGAGGATTACGATGAAACAGATTGAGGTAAAAAAGGCGGATGCCGGACAACGTCTGGATAAATATCTAAAGCGGGTATTTCCGGAAATGGGAAGTGGTTTTTTATATAAAATGCTTCGTAAAAAAAACATAACTTTGAATACAAAGAAAGCATCCGGTTCCGAATCCGTTAAAGAAGGGGATCTGATCCAGTGCTTTTTCAGCGAGGAAACGTTTTATAAATTCAGTGGTAAACGACATACCGAAACGGGAGCACAAGTACATGAACTGTCAGGCAAAAGCAACACGGAATATGAGAAAGCTTACCATGATCTGAAGGGTATTACGGTTGTTTATGAAGATGAACACATTCTGCTTTTAAATAAGCCGGCAGGTGTTTTATCCCAAAAAGCAAAGAAGGATGATTTGTCGTTAAATGAATGGATGCTTGGGTACCTGCTTGCAGACGATAAGATCAAGCCTACGGATCTTACGCATTTTAAACCTTCCGTCTGTAATCGCCTGGACCGAAATACAAGCGGAATCGTAATCTGTGGCAAAACTCTTGCCGCAACCCGTATGATCAGCCAACTGTTAAAAGACAGAACCCTGCATAAATACTACAGAACGTATGTACATGGCAGACTGGAAGGAAAAGAAACCTTAACGGCATGGCATAAAAAAGATACATCGGATAATCATGCCGATATATGCTTTCAGATTACTGAGCAGGAAAAGAATACCTATGATGAGATCATAACCACCTATCATGCCATGGAAACCGGAAAGGAGTATTCGTATCTGGAAATAGAACTGGTAACCGGAAAAACACACCAGATTCGAGCCCATCTGTCGGCATACGGTCATCCGATCGTAGGTGATAAGAAATACAGGGAACTTAGCCATAAAAAAACGGGACAAATGCTAAATGTTGCGGCTATAAAGGGGTATCCCCAATTTCAGTTGCTCCATGCATACCGACTGGTATTTCCGGTTATGACAGGAGAGTGGGAGTACCTTTCTAAAAAAGAATTTATCTGTAAAGAACCGAAAACATTTTTATTATTTAAAACAAATTTATTCAGATAAGAGGAATGTCATGCCTACATGGAATTCAAGAGGTTTGCGAGGATCCATACTGGAAGATTTCGTAAACCGGACCAATGAAAAATATGAAGACAGTGGTTTGGCACTGATCCAGAAGATTCCGACTCCGATCACACCGATAAAGATCGATCAGGAACACCGCCATATTACACTCGCGTATTTTGATCAGAAGAGTACCGTGGATTATATTGGTGCCGTTCAGGGAATCCCGGTCTGCTTTGATGCAAAGGAATCCTCTAAGGATACTTTTGCATTGCAGAACATCCATGAGCATCAGGTTACTTTCATGCAGAATTTTGAAAAGCAAAAGGGAATCGCTTTTTTTCTTTTGTACTATTCCCATAAAGAGGTTTTTTATTATCTGCGACTAAGGGAACTTCTGGTTTTCTGGGAAAGAGCGCAAAATGGCGGCAGAAAAAGTTTTCGGCTGGATGAACTGGAGCAGGATTATTTTTTTCATGGGAAACAGGGGATTTTTGTTCCGTATCTGGAAATGATGCAAAAAGACATGTTAGAAAGAACGGACAGTTGAACCTATATTAAATAAAGGTTTGGGGAAAAGTTTATATTTATCGTTGACAGAGTAACTTTTGGTCGTTATACTACAAATAGTTTAATTTGTTAGCGAAGTAGCACGTTACCACGCTAAAGCGTTCGGCAAGGATCTTTAGAATATTATAAGAAATGGAGACCGTTATGGGTAAACAGTTATTACATACACCGGAAGGCGTTCGTGATATTTACGGAACCGAATATGAGAAAAAATTAAAAGTGGAGCAGCTTTTACATGAGAAGATTGCGCTGTATGGATACAATGATATCCAGACACCGAGTTTTGAGTTTTTTGATGTGTTTGGAAGTGATATCGGAACAACACCCTCAAGAGAGTTATATAAATTTTTTGATAAAGAAGGCAATACCCTGGCACTTCGTCCGGATTTTACACCGTCCATTGCCAGATGTGCCGCAAAATATTTTATGGAAGAGAGCGGTTCCCTTCGTTTTTCCTATCTTGGCAATGCCTTTACGAATGCATCCAATTTACAGGGGAAATTAAAAGAAACCACACAGATGGGCGTGGAATTGATCGGAGATGACAGTGTCTATGCGGATGCCGAAGTGTTAAGTGTTGCAATCGAAGCGTTGCGAAACAGTGGTTTAAAGGATTTTCAGGTCAGCGTTGGCAATGCGGAGTATTTTAAAGGACTTTGTGAAGAATTTGCTTTTTCGGAAGAAATGGAATCCACCGTATATGAGTATATTTCCAATAAGAATTTCTTCGGTGCACAGGAATATCTTTTAAATGAAAATGTTTCCAGGGATATCTGTAACAAACTGTTAAAGACGGGAGAACTGGTTGGCTCTGTTGAAGTATTAAAAAAAGCTGAGGCATTAGCAGACAACACAAGATCCAAAGTGGCTCTTACAAGACTTTTGGAACTTTATACCGTTTTACAAAAATATGGAATTGAGCAGTATGTTTCTTTTGACCTTGGCATGTTAACGCAGTATCATTACTATACGGGAATGATCTTTAAAGTATATACCTATGGAGTGGGCGATGCGGTAGCCAAAGGCGGCAGATATGATTCTTTACTTGCCAAGTTTGGGAAAAAAGCACCGGCCATTGGTTTTGTGATCCTGATCGATGATCTTATGCAGGCATTGACCAGACAATCCGTTTTGGTAAGTTCACAGGATGATAAACGGATCCTGACTTACACAGAAGAGGATTTTGCTGCTGTATTAGAAGAGGCAAAAGAACTTCGGAATGCAGGAGTTGTAGTAGAAATGAGAAGGGGTATATAATTATGACCAACCAGAATAAGAAAAATGAAATGGATAAAAAATATCTGACATTTGCCCTGACAAAAGGCCGTTTGGCAAAACAGACTTTGGAATTATTAGAATCCATCGGAATCACCTGTGAGGAAATGAAGGATAAAGACACTCGTAAACTGGTCTTTGTTAACGAAGAATTAAAATTAAAATTTTTTCTTGCCAAAGGTCCCGATGTTCCTACATACGTAGAATATGGTGCAGCGGATATCGGAGTAGTCGGTAAGGATACTTTGATGGAAGAAGGCAGACAGGTATATGAAGTGCTGGATCTTGGATTTGGCAAATGCCGTATGTGTGTATGTGGACCGCAGAGTGCAAAAGAGTTATTAAAGCATCATGAAATGATCCGTGTATGCAGCAAATATCCGTTGATCGCCAAGGATTATTTTTACAATAAAAAACACCAGACCGTAGATATCATCAAATTAAATGGTTCCGTAGAATTGGGGCCGATCGTTGGTCTTGGGGATGTGATCGTAGATATTGTGGAAACCGGTTCCACTTTAAGAGAAAACGGACTGGATGTTTTAGAGGAGATTTGTCCTTTATCCGCACGCATGATCGTTAATCAGGTCAGCATGCAGATGCAGTCAAAACGAATCCACGATCTGATCAATCAGTTAAGAAATGTATTGGAAGCATAAAAAGGCAGAATAAACCTTTATCAAAAAGTTCAGTTTAAGAAGGGCGGAATGACAGCATGAGAATTGTAGAGTTGACAGAAGATACCAAAAAGAATATTTTAGAGGATTTGTTAAAACGAAGTCCGAATCATTATGGCGAATATGAAAAAGTGGTTGCCGATATTGTAAATGATGTAATGCAAAATGGGGATGATGCCATTTTTTCTTATACAAAACGCTTTGATAAATGGGATGTGAATGCCGCCAATGTGCGTGTAAACGACAAAGAGATTCAGGATGCGTATACACAGGTGGATGAACAACTCATAGATGTGATCAAAGAATCTGCCGAAAATATCCGTGCCTTCCACGAAAAACAACTTCGTGAAAGCTGGATCATTCCCAAAGAAGACGGAACGATATTAGGACAGAAGATTACGCCGATCCAGAGCGCAGGTTGTTATGCTCCGGGCGGAAAAGCATATTATCCAAGCAGTGTATTAATGAATATTATTCCGGCAAAAGTAGCCGGTGTGGAGAAGATTGTTTTATGTACACCGGCAAGACCAGACGGCAGTGTACATCCTGTTACATTAGTGGCAGCGGATGTTGCGGGTGCCGATGAGATCTATAAGATTGGCGGTGCACAGGCAATCGCAGCCATGGCTTTTGGAACAGCTTCCGTCCCCAAGGTGGACAAGATTACCGGACCGGGCAATATTTTTGTAGCCCTCGCAAAAAAAGCAGTATTTGGTTATGTGGGAATCGACTCGGTTGCCGGTCCTTCCGAGATTCTTGTACTGGCAGATGAAACCGCCAATCCCCGTTTTGTAGCTGCGGATCTGTTATCACAGGCAGAACATGACGAACTGGCAAGTGCAATTCTGATCACGACAAGTAAAGAATTAGCAGAGAAAGTATCCAAACAGGTGGATGCCTTTACAAAAGAATTAAGCCGTAAGGAAATCATTGAAAAATCCTTAGAAAACTATGGATATATTTTAGTGGCAGAATCCATGGAGGATGCTATCCTGGCAGCAAATGAGATTGCAAGCGAACACTTAGAGATCCTGACAAAGGATCCTTATCAGGTTATGACCAAGATAAAGAACGCAGGTGCGATCTTCCTTGGCGAGTATTCCTCCGAGCCTCTTGGTGACTATTTTGCAGGCCCCAACCATATTTTACCTACCAATGGTACCGCAAGATTCTTTTCCCCGCTTAATGTGGATGATTTTACCAAGAAAACGAGCATTATTTCCTACTCGAAGGAAGCACTTGAAAAAGTACATGGCAAGATTGAATATTTTGCCAAACAGGAACAGTTGACCGCACATGCGAATTCCATTCGTGTGCGTTTTGAAAAGTAAGCAAACTACTATGAAATGAGGTTACATATGGAAAGAAGAGTTTCCCTTACAAGGACAACAAAAGAAACGGATATCAAACTCGAATTGAATGTGGATGGTCTTGGTGTTACCAATATCCAAACCGGCATTGGGTTTTTTGATCATATGCTGACAGGTTTTGGAAAGCATGGCTTTTTTGATCTGGATCTGAGCGTGAAAGGAGATCTGGAAGTAGATGGTCATCACACGGTGGAAGATACCGGTATCGTGTTGGGAAATGCAATCCGGGAGGCCATTGGGGACAAAGTGGGGATCAAAAGATTTGGTTATTTTATCCTTCCCATGGATGATGCTTTAGTCCTTTGTGCACTCGATCTATCCGGCAGACCTTATTTTGAATTTGATGCAGAATTTCCGACCCAGATGGTGGGTGATTTTGAAACTGAACTGGTACGTGAATTTTTCTATGCCATCAGTTACAGTGCAGGTATGAATCTGCATATCCGCGTACTGAGCGGCAAGAATTCCCATCACATAGCAGAAGCCATGTTTAAGGCGTTTGGAAAAGCACTGGATGAAGCATGTACAAAAGATGAACGGATCAAATCTGTTCTGAGCACGAAAGGAACATTATAATGAAAGACAGAAAAATCATTCCCTGTATATATCTTTTAGAAGAAAATGCTGTGAAAAGTTTAACGGATCATAGTTTAGTGGATTCTAATCCCAATCACCTGGCAAAGTATTATGAGGAAAACAATGCGGATGCTTTACTGATCTATGATATGTCCGATTCGGATGAAAGCCATGAAAAAGCACTCGATATGATTAAGAGTATCTGTGAAACCGTGGATATTCCTGTATACGGTGCCGGCAATGTTAAGCGCATGGAGGATATCAAAAAACTGCTGTATGCCGGATGTAATAAAGCAGCACTCAATTATTCAAAAGAAGGAAATGTAGCGATCACGGAAGAGGTTTCTAAGAAATTCGGACCGGATAAGATCATTGCCTGTGTTTCCTCTGCAGAAGAGATTACCGATCACGCAGAACTGATAAAAGAATATTGTGAACTGGTTCTTTTTGTAAAACCGGTGAAAGTACATGAGGCAGCAAAGGAATGTCCGGTACCGATGTTGGTTTCTTTACCGGAATTAACACTTGATAAATTAATTGCACTTCTTCAGATAGAAAATATCTATGGAATTACCGGAGAAGTGGCAACCAATAATGCACCTGAGATTCCTGCTTTAAAAGGCATTCTCGAAGAAAACGGAATTGCGGTAAACCGTGTTAGTGCCCGGTTTACATGGGAAGAGTTCAAATTAAATTCCGACGGTCTTTTACCGGTTGTTGTACAGGATTATAAGACGGACGAAGTACTGATGATGGCATATATGAATAAAGAAGCCTATGAAAATACGATCCGTACAGGGCTGATGACGTATTATAGCAGAAGCCGGAAAGAACAGTGGGTAAAGGGCGAGACAAGTGGCCATTATCAGCATGTACAGTCCCTTACCATTGACTGCGACCTCGATACCATGCTTGCCAAAGTTATCCAGACAGGTGTTGCCTGTCATACAGGAAATAAAACCTGTTTCTTCCAGCCGGTTATGGAAAAAGATATGAAAACGGAAGACAATCCGCTGAAGGTATTTGAAGAAGTTTATGCCGTGATTCAGGACAGAAAGATCCATCCAAAGGAAGGTTCTTATACAAACTATCTTTTCGATAAGGGTGTGGATAAGATCCTGAAAAAGGTGGGAGAAGAGGCAACGGAGATCGTCATTGCAGCTAAAAATCCCAATGCAAACGAGATAAAATACGAGATTTCGGATTTCCTGTATCATGTTATGGTCTTAATGGTTGAAAAAGGTGTGACCTGGTCCGAGATCACGGAAGAACTGGCAAAACGCTGATACTAAAGAAAAATACAAAAAAATTCCCATAATACTGTTTACATAACCGGATTATGGGAATTTTTTTTGCGTTACGGAATAGATTGTAACAATAGAAAAATATTGTAACAAAAAGAGAATAAGGATAACATATGGAAAACGTGGAAAAAAGAATGGAACTGATTAACATGATGCGTATGGAGCAACAGGAAAATGCAGGGCGTATGAGAAATCGGAATCAGATCCTTAATTCTAACGAACCTATAAAAAAGAAAACAGGGTATAATTTTTACATCAAAATGGCGGTCTGCATGATTCTGTTTTTGCTTTTTGTGTATATGGAAACAGAAAATATCAGCTGTTTTGGGATTACGCATGAGCAGATTCAAAAAACAGTTTCCCGGACAATTGATGTGAATTTATTTGCTTTTATGGAGCAATTCCCGTATACTTTAGAAGAATAAAACAAATTCAACCAGAGGATAACTCTAGTGAAGGATGAAGATACTATGGAAAAATTAGCATTATCAGATGAAATATTATTGTCCATCGAAAAGCCTGCGCGTTACATCGGCAATGAGATGAACTGCGTAGTAAAAGATAAGAATAAAGTGGATATCCGTTTTGCATTCTGTTTTCCGGATGTTTATGAGATTGGAATGTCCCATTTAGGAATGCAGATTTTATATCATGATTTTAACCGTTATGAAGATGTGTGGTGTGAGCGTGTCTTTTCCCCATGGCTGGATCTGGATAAGATCATGCGTGAAAAAAAGATTCCCTTATTTGCATTAGAATCCCAGGAACCGGTTAAAGACTTTGATTTCCTAGGATTTACATTGCAGTACGAAATGTGTTACACAAACATCTTACAGGTGCTGGATCTGTCGGGAGTTCCTTTGTGTGCTAAGAAAAGGACCAATGAAGATCCCCTCGTGATCGGTGGCGGTCCCTGTGTCTATAATCCGGAGCCGATTGCAGACTTTTTCGACCTCTTTTATATCGGGGAAGGTGAAGTCCAGTACCGGAATTTATTTGATCTGTATAAAGAATGTAAAAAGAACGGATTTGAACGTAAGGAATTTTTAAAAAAAGCGGCAACCATCCCGGGTATCTATGTACCTTCCCTGTACGATGTCACCTACCACGAAGATGGTACCATAAAGGAATTTTTCCCGTTAGAAGAAGGAATTCCTGCCACGATTGCCAAACAGGTCGTAACGGATATGACAAGTTCCGTGTATCCGCAGAAGCCGGTTGTTCCGTTTATTAAAGTCACACAGGATCGTGTGGTGTTAGAGATTCAGCGCGGTTGTATAAGAGGATGCCGATTCTGTCAGGCCGGTCAGATTTATCGTCCTGTCAGAGAGCGTGACGTGGAGAAATTAAAAGAATATGCCGTTACCCTGTTAAAAGCAACCGGACACGAAGAAATATCGTTAAGTTCACTCAGTTCCAGTGATTACTCCCAGTTAGAGGAATTGATCGAGTATCTGATTGAAGAGTGTAACCGCAGATATGTCAATATTTCGTTACCGTCCCTTAGAATTGATAATTTTTCATTATCCGTATTCAATAAAGTGCAGGATGTGAAAAAGAGTTCCTTAACCTTTGCGCCGGAGGCCGGAAGCCAGAGAATGCGTAATGTGATCAATAAAGGACTGACAGAGGAGAATATCTTACACGGAGCACACCTTGCTTTTGAAAGCGGATGGACAAGGGTAAAATTATATTTTATGCTTGGTCTGCCAACGGAAACGGATGAAGATATTGAAGGAATTGCAGATCTATGTAATAAGGTGGCGAAGGAATTTTTTGACACGGTGCCAAAGGAAGAGAGAAAAAATGGTCCTGTTCAGATCGTGGCGAGTACGTCTTTCTTTATTCCTAAGCCATTTACACCATTCCAGTGGGCTCCTATGAACAGTAAAGAGGATTTTATCCGCAAAGCTTACGTGACCAAGACTTCCATTATGTCGCAGATCAATCAAAAAAGGATAAAATATAACTGGCATGAAGCCGATGTCAGTATCATGGAAGGGGTATTTGCCCGTGGCGACCGTAAGGTTGGACAGGTCATTTTAAAAGCATATGAAAAAGGCTGTTTATATGACGCATGGGGTGAATATTATAAAAATGACGTATGGATGGATACTTTTGCAGAATGTGGATTATCCGTTGATTTCTATACCACCAGAGAACGCAGTCTGGATGAGATCTTACCATGGGATTTCATTGACGCAGGGGTCACAAAGGATTTCTTAAAACGTGAATGGGAAAAAGCCCAAAAAGAAGAAGTTACTTTAAACTGCAAAGAAAAATGCAATGGTTGTGGTGCCGGTAAATATGGCGTAGGAATCTGTACCTTAAAAAGAGATTAATACGAAAAGAGATTAGTTTGAAAATGAAGATTAGAATAAAATTTGAAAAAGACGGGGTTATGCGCTATATCGGGCACTTAGATATCATGCGCTATTTTCAAAAATCCATGAGAAGAGCAGAAATTGACATCTGTTATACCACGGGTTTTTCCCCACATCAGATCATGAGTTTTGCTGCTCCCTTAGGCGTGGGACATATCAGTTACGGAGAATATCTGGATATTGAAGTACACAGCCATAATGGTGCAAAGGATATGATGGACAGGCTCAATGCGGTTATGGTTCCCGGTGTTCGGATCAGCAGTGTAAAATTACTGCCTGATACAGCGGGCAATGCGATGGCAAGCGTTGCTGCCGCAAGATACCGGTTAGAGCCAAAAGAAAATGCGGACAAGGTAATCGATTTTGAAAAAAAAGCATCTGAATTTCTTGCACAGCCTGAAATCTTAGTTAAGAAACAAACTAAAAAACAGGAAATCCTGATGGACATCAAACCCCATATATTTGAATGGCTTCCGCAGAATAACAGCATTGAAATGTTTGTGGATGCAAGCAGTAGCGGAAACATCAAGCCAACGCTTGCCTTGGAAGCCTACTGTGATTTTTGTAAGGAAACTTATGATCTGCTTACGTATCAGATCATTAGACTGGATACCTATGGGAATGGCGGAACCGCTGAAAAACCGGTCTATAAACCATTGGATGATTTTGGAGTAGATTTTTAATGATTCATAAAAATGTTGTAATCACGGAGTATAAAAACAAAATCTGTACCATGCTGTTTGAAGATAACCGTTTGGAAGATCTTCATGTGGAATCCAAAGACTCCCTTTTAGGAGATATCTTCATTGCAAAAGTAAAAAATATCAATAAAAATATCCATGCGGCTTTTGTGGAATTGTTTGACAGACAGATGGCATTTCTGCCTTTAGAAGATATAGAAGGATCCCCTTTTTTATCTTCCAAAGATAAACGATTGCGGGAAGGGGACGAATTGCCTGTACAAGTGATCAAGGAAGGGGTAAAAACCAAAGATCCGGTTGTTACGACCAAATTATCCCTAAGCGGTGCCTATTGTGTGATCACACTGGATAAAAGAAAAGGTGGTTTTCAGTATAGTAAGAAATTATCCAAAGAAATAAAGCAGGACATAGGCAATGCATTGACAGACTGCATCCTTCCGAAAGAATATGCTATGGTGATCCGAACCGCTGCCGGACAATTACAGACCTATGAGGAATTAAAAGATGAGGTAAAAACCTTAGTTTCCCGGATGGATGAGATCTTATTAAAAGCAAGGTCAAGAACCTGTTTTTGCTGCATTTACAGAAACCTTCCTTCTTATGTGGAGTATCTTTATCATACTATGGATTCCGGATATGAAGAGGTGGTTACCGATTTGCCTGAGGTTTTAGGGGTATTGCAGGAATCCTATCAGACAAATGTACCGGTGCGTCTATATGAAGACATCTTTCCTCTTCGGAAATTATATTCCGTGGAAACGAAGATGGAGGAATTATTTGCCAAAAAAATATATTTAAAGAGCGGCGGAAGTATGTTTATTGAATATACGGAAGCTATGACCGTGATTGACGTAAACACAGGAAAATGCATGGCAAAAAAAGATAAGGATACGTTAAATTATGAAATTAACACGGAAGCCGCCCATGCTCTTGCAAGACATCTGCGGCTGCGCAATATTTCCGGTATTATTTTGGTTGATTTTATCAATATGGAAAAAGAACAGTATAAAACCGATCTGATCCATACATTAAAGAACCTTTTAAAAAAGGACTCTGTTCCCTGTCATTACGTGGATATGACAGCACTGGGGCTTGTGGAGATAACCAGAAAAAAAGAAAAAAAACCTATTTTTGAAATGTTCTGAAAATAACAAAAACTTTTTACAAAAAAAGATTCAAAAAACTTGACGTTGCATGGTTCGTGTGCTAATATATACCAGTATGCCGCATAGTGGGGTCATAAGTATGCCGTAAATGGCATCACCGAAGCTAGCGAGTAAACAAACATAATAACGTTTGTGAATAGGAGGTGTCCATATGTACGCAATTATTGCAACAGGTGGAAAGCAGTACAAAGTTTCTGAAGGTGATGTGATCAAAGTTGAAAAACTGGATGCAGAAGCAGGAAACGTTGTAACATTTGACCAGGTAATCGCAGTAAAGGATAACGATCTTAAAGTTGGCGAAGCAGTAGCAAATGCAACTGTAACAGCAACTGTTATGGATCAGGGCAAAGGCAAAAAAGTTATCGTTTACAAATACAAGAGAAAAACAGGTTACCACAAAAAGAATGGTCATAGACAAGCATACACTGCAGTTAAAATTGACAAGATCAACGCTTAATTCTTAGCAGGTTGTTTGAAATGACAAGTATTACCGTGATAAAAGAAGAAGGACGCATAATCGCATTTACCTGCAACGGACATGCGGGTTATGCAAAAGAATCCGAAGATATAGTATGTGCAGCGATTTCCATGCTTGTGATCAATACGATCAACTCTATTGAGGCTTTGACAGATACAACGCCCATCATAGAAACTGAGCAGGAATCCGGTTATATTCATTGTTCTTTTGAAGAAGATATAACAAAAGATGCCGCTTTATTATTGGATTCCATGATTCTTGGTTTATCACAAATCAAAGAACAGTACGGTTCGAAGTATATCGACGTAATTATCAAGGAGGTATAACCATGTTGAATTTAAACCTTCAATTTTTTGCTCATAAAAAAGGTGTAGGTTCTACAAAGAACGGTAGAGATTCCGAATCCAAGAGATTAGGTG
>CAYLSH010000010.1:0-13398 GCA_964386235.1 uncultured Lachnospiraceae bacterium
GGCAACTACGGAGGAAGCAACCACGGAAGAGGCAACTACGGAGGAAGCAACCACGGAAGAGGTTACAACGGAGGAAGCAACCACCGAGGAAATGCCGACGGCGGATGCTCTTTACGATACCACTTCATCTCCTTCGTTGATTGTAACGCATGGGGGTGTGACAAGATCCTATGTTAATACAGAGGAAGCCATTAAGAAAATGGCTGCGGATTTTAAGAGTGAAAAGGGTGACTATACTTTTCGTTATCAGGCACAGGATTCGTTAACTGCAAATGTTACGATTCCTGCTTTTGTGACGGAGTTAACACTGGAAAAAGATGGCACGACAGATGTAGGACTTATTTTAAATGGTAAGACATTGACTACAACTGCCTCAATAAGTCTTATGAAGGACTGGAATCTTGGCACGAAGGGTGTCCTGAAAGCCAATGCCCTGTATGTGCCGGGAGGTAAAAGTCTTACTGCGGATCAGATTATACTGAATAATGATAAAACCAGTGTTTATGGTAAGATAACGGCTAAAAATGTAACCTTAAACAAAGCACGCGTTGAGATCGTAAGTTATGGTCGTCTTGTGACGGAGAATATGACGGTAAACTCTGCTTACCCGGGGGATTCGATGGGGGACGATACCCTTTTTAGTGAAAATGAATTATTGATTCAGGATACCCTTACCATGAAGGACGGTACTTTCTGTAATGAAGGAATGGCAGAGATTGGTAATGCGAAAATCAAGGATATGATTAACCGTCCGGAGGCACAGTTGCTCTGTGATACTTTTTCCAATACGGGAAAACTGACCCTCGAACGCGACAGTATTCTTTTGATTAACGAAACCGGTACCATTAACAATGTGGTATTGGGAAAAGTAAGTGCTTCCCAAAACAGTGCGGCACTGGGGAAAGGAAGCGCTGCAAAGGTCAGTGTTAACGGTACCTTTACAACAATGCAGGAAAATACCAGATTACAGGCATTTGTAACGGATTCCTATCGTGATGTCATTGGATTGGCAGAGACGGATCCGTTTGAAAAGGTGCTGTTAGAAGGGGATGACGGCTATGCAGAGAAGCCTCTTACGGTATTGGGAGCAGATGCACTTCTGTTTAGTACGACAAACAGTAATTTCCCGGTTGACAGCATTTTCGTGCTTCCGGGTAATATTCCATCCACGGAAACCGAAACAGCAACGAAAAATAACAACTGTTCCGTATACCAGTCCGGTAATCAGCTGCTGGTAGCGGGGGATTCCATCCATGTTTATATCAATAATCTGGGAACGGAAAGTCTGTTAAAGAACTTTTCCAATTATAAGGATGCGGTTACTTATATCAATGCTTTAAACAATATGAGTGCGTCCTATGTCATCGAATTTGACACCAATACGGATGCTATGGGTACATTGAGCCTTCCGGCCAAAGCGACGGATATCACTCTGCGTGCTGCAAATCCGGATACACAGATTGTGTTGTCCTACCTGAAGGATATTGCACTTGCCACGGATACCACTTTTGAAAATATCGCCTTTATGCCTTATAAGGATGTAAAAACGAAGGGCGTATATGCTGGTACGATGGATACAAAGGGTAAAAAGTTGGTACTGAGCAATGCATGCGTTTGTAAGTATACGGAGACATTACCGGAATCCTTTTTTTCAATAAGGGATGCTTTTAATACGATCAAGGGAGGAAATACGACTTCTGTATCTCTCACGGATGCCAGCTATATCATGGTTTCAAACAAGATAACCGGCATAAATGATCTCTCCATAGAGGGGGGAAGTTATCTGGAGGTAAAAGCGGGCGGTCTTTTTGTAAATAATCTCTATGTCGAAAAAGGTTCGTCTGATGCGGAGAGTCAGATAATTGTTGATGACGGTAAGAGCATAATAGAAGTTAAAAACTGCCTGAAAATGGATTATAGTACGAGGATTTATTCGGCAGGAACGATTAAACTGAAGGATGTTGTAAGTAACTGCGAAGGAAATCTATTGGCTACAAAATCGGCAAACAGCATTACCATATCCGGAAAAGTAACTTCGGATGACCTGTCAACAACTTCGTATGTTGAAGAGACAGATGAAGGTACACTTCTTGGTTACCGGAAAGAAACGAACACGGATCATTTGAATGAAAACTGGAATCAGCCATTAAAGGAAGGTATTATAACAACGGATCGGATGAAAAATGCGATCAGGATCCATTATGATGCAGATGGCGCATCCACTTTCAAACTGGTTAATGCAAAACTGGTTTCACCAACATGGTTTATTACCAATATAGGAGTGTCTGATGTAACTGCATATACCAATATGACCCAAAAAGAAGGGGATTTTATCCTTGTTGGTGAGAATGAGCAGACCAATATTGAACTTTCCTTAAAAATCGGAAGCAAGGAGAGTATCATCAACCGTTTTGAGACTCTGCAGGATGCCTTCTTCGAGATCGATCGTCTTGGTGATTCCGATGCGGAATACATTGTTAAAATCGTAAAGGAAGGCGAAAATGTTCTTAACAGTGATACTTACAAGATAGCAACGACCGCAGTGAAAAATGGTAAACTGGCGGAATTTACCTTCCCAAGCAAGGCAAAGGAAGTGACGATTTATGCTGAGCAACCGAGTGAATCTGACGATTATCAGAGGATTTTCTACAGTCAGAACATGAAGTTAAACTGTAATGTTATTTTTGACGGTGTTTTACCAATGCCAACGAAAGCGGGTAATATTACCATCGGCGGGTACAGTCTGACGATGAGTAATGTTGCGAATCTGGGCGAAGACAATTTCCTGTTTGGAATCACCGGAAGCGGCACCAATAAGGGCTCCCGTTTTGTTGTTACAGATTCCGGATTGGGCTTAACAAAACTGGATAATGTGGATACGGTAAAGATAGTAACTACCGGAACGGATTCAACTTACGTTTGTGTAACAGGTGAAACCAAAATCGGGGATCTGGATGCGACAGAAAAAACGAATTATTTTTGGGGCCTTGGCAAGATTACGATGGAAAATATCCATGCTCCCCAAAATGATGAGGATGGACTTATTATCGGTTCACAACCGAAACTCACCGAAAAGAATGGAGTTTTCACCAAATCCGAGGCGATGCTGAATATTTCCGGCAAAGCAACCGGTAATATCGGGATTTGCCTCCTTGACAAGAATGGTGACGAAATTAAACTGGCAGAAGATGAAGAGAAATATGCAGATTTGATCACAGGCAAAACCGGTCTGATTTTTGCAAAAGCACCGAATGCAAGTGTGAATGAAGATGAGTTTTTATTACTGAATGGAACGGAAGATGGTGTCATTTACAAACAGTCCGGCAATCTTGTATATAAGGAAACCAAGCCACAGGTAACACTTTCCTATGAGATCAAGACAGATGGGGAAAGTGCGTCATCGACGGAAGTGACAGAATATTATGAAACGTATGCGGATGCGATTGCACAGATCAATGTTCTGAAGACAAAGCGCGATTATAAGATCGGTTTTGTAAGTGATGATGGCATGGTAAATTCGGAGGATAATCCTGTTGTACTGACCGCACCGAAAGCAGAATGCGTGGATACACTTACGTTGACCTCAGAGGGTGAAGAAGTGTTCTTTAAAGGCGACATTACCTTTAATTCCAACATTGTCTTAAAGAATATTAACTTTGTCCAGGTAGTTACGCAGGGGAATCAAAACTTTTGGGTGAGTGATTATAAGGTAAAAAAATATGTTAATCCCGTGAATGTTAAAGTAAACGGTGCCTATACGATGAGAGTGGTGGATGACGTTAAATTTAACAATGCCATCGCATTAAACGGCGCAAAGAAAGCTACACTTGTTTTGGATGATAGTGGGTTCTTATATGCTTCATTTTGGGGCGTGTCATATTCTTACCATATAGAGGGTTCCATCAAGGACTTTGCCTTAGTAAAGGCTGAGAGAAACGATATATATATTTGTCCCTATCATACCGGAGCAAAGACCGGTAATACATATAAAGCGGCAGAACTGAATGTGACGAATCTGTCCGTAAGCGAATGCGGTACGGTTATGGTTGGTTATGAAGATCCTCTCGATAAGGATTCGAGATCTTCCGGCACAATGACAGTCGGAGATAAACTGGACATAAACGACAGTGTGTTAGCGGTAAATGGTAATGCAACGATAAAGGACGTTTCTTTGAGTAATACTGCCGATCTTGCGGTAATGGGAAATACTTTTAAAATAACCGGTACTGTAATCTCTAATACGGATGAAGCGATGCTGTTTTCCGCTTTAAATACCCAGAACCAGTCCGCACTTACGATTGAAGGAGATGTAGTTCTGACGGATCCGGGAAATAAGATAGAGGTAGGTAATATTGATTTATTAGACTATCAGGGCTATGATGGTTACTTTGGCGGAACTGATTTATATTACAAAAAGGTCAGCAATAAACTTTTAACTGCCAAAAAGGCGGATGTGAATGCTTTTGCAGTATACGAGGATTGTCTGCCTTCTGAACATAGTGAGCCATATCCGGGAAGTGGGGAAACACCAAGCGGTTATATCCTTCGCAAGACAGGTAATGATATTATGGTGCATTATGCGGAAGATGTGGCAACGGCACTTTATGTGGGAGAAGGAGAAGAATTTTACAATTATTATGCTTCTTTTAACGATGCGGTGGCTGCCATTGAAGCGCTGAATGCTGTTAACCAAAGTTATGCCATTGAAGTATTAAAAGATATTCCGAATGGTAAGGTTAATCTACCTAAAAAGGCAAAGAACATCCGGGTGTATTCGGACACAGACAAGGAGATTTCATATAGTGATAACCTGACTCTCGGATGCGATACGGTTTTGGACGGAGTGAAATTAAGTGCCGGTAAAGGTAAGGTTATCAATGTCAATGGATATCATCTGACATTGGATGCCCTTGCTTCAGATGAGATCGGTAGTATAAAAGGAAATAAGAAGGGAACGGTTACGGTCCTGCCGTCTAAAGATCTTACAATTTCCGGTTTTGTAACGGATCTTTCCCAAGTGGAGATTTTATGTGAGGAAGTTTCGCACAAGGTAATGATTACAGGCGATCTGAAAGCCGATGAGTTAAAGCAGTATACAAATAGTGAACTGATAACAAAGGGTAAGGCTGTCATTACGGATTATACAATGGATAAAGTCCATACAACGGATCAGACCAAATGGACTTATCAGGATCTGACGATTCAGGGTGAGATTTATTCGGAAAATGGTGCCAAGGCTTTCTTTACGAAGGATACGACTGTTACACCTGCAAATAAGAGCGCAAACAAGGTAACCCTTTCGAATCCTAGTAAACTGCTTACCGTTAAGAAAGCGGATCTGAGTGACGTTACCTTCATGCAGGGTGAAACTTCTGTCTCCTATGCGCTCTGGGCAAACGGGGCTGTATACATGGTAGAGGCAGATGCGGCTAAGAATGCGGTCTTGGTAGGCATTGGCAGAGATGCTTCGGTTAATTGTCTGGATCTGGCGCAGGCGTCTTCCTATGTCAACACCAGGGCAGAAAAAGAAACGGAGTATACCTTTACATTAGCACAGGATATCTCAGATACCTGCGTGACGGATGGGAATCCCACCGGTAAACTGACCCTCCCTTCAAAGGATAGGATGGCAAAACTTACGGTACATACGGGCATATCATCTGGAAGAACGTTAGAATTTACCGGGGATATTGCGGTAAATGGTTATGTGGAATTTGTAAATATATCTCTAAGCAATGCAAAGGATTTCTCCATTCAATGTGCAAGCAATAGCGCAACCACGGAAGAAAGTATAAACGGAGTATCCCTGAATAAGATAACAATAAATGGTGCTGGTAAAATTAATACTATCACAGGTGATCAGAAGAACACCGTGATAGCATTGAATAATTCAAAACTCAATATGAAGGGCGGCATTACCAAAGTTGCAACCTTAAAATTAAATCAGTCAAAATTGACAACTCAAAAAGAATCTAAAGTTGAGCGTGTGGAATTCGAAGGTACCGTAATAAATGAGTGTATTGCACTTGCCAAGGCTACAATCGGTTCCGTATCCGGAAAGGGTGTACTGGGTACCATTCTTAACGCAAAGGATGTACCGCAGATGACGATCATGGGTGATGTGAGCGAACCTATTATCATAGGTTTATATGATTCAGTCAGTGGTAAGCGCATTGAGTCATCATATGATAATAAGGCTTTGGTGATTGCAAAAACAGCACCGGCGGATTGTATCATGGCATCTGGTTGTTTAAAGGAAACAATGGATGGTTTAAAGGAGGGTTATGTTGCTTACAAAGACGCCAATAACTATGTCTATAACGGCAATCTGTCCGAAATGGAAGTACTCCTAACGGATATAACCAATGGAGGAAATGCTACCACCTACGCAAAGACCTATGCGGATGCAATTACGGTTATCAACAATATGAATAACGCAGAAGGAGAGTATAAGATTACACTTCTTGCACCGGCAGGATCAACATCTCATGTGATCAAGACCGGTTTGAACAACTACGGAAAGTTTACGCTTCCACAAGCGGGTAAGGCAAAATCCCTTGCAATTACAAGCAAGGATACGGCAAAACCGGTTACGATAAAGTACACCGATACATTAAAAATATCCGGTAAACTAAAACTGAGTCTTGACAATGTCATCCTGACAGAGGGCAAGACCGGCAAGGAAGCTGGCAGTTTCACGGAATCCAATTCCATAACGCTGGATATTGGTGATGGGGAAGTATTCCTGGGGAAAGGTGTAAAAACACCTCATACACCGGAAGATATTAAGGGATGTGTTCCGGATTGTGATCAGGATTTATATCATATTGATTCTACTGAATCATCTATGGATACGAACTGTACTATTGTATTCAATAAGATTACCGCTAAGTCCGGAACCCTACATATGGATTCAAGTATTGTATTTGTGAAAGGTGAAGTATCGCTTGCACATTTACAGGGCAGTAATGAGACCGGAATGGATGTTTATGCCAAGGGTAATATTAAAATCAATCGTGTTTCAGGATATGATGCGCTTAATCTGCTAACCACATCTTCCATTACATTGGGAAATCTGGAGGATGCGAATGTATCTTTATGCACCACATTTACCAAGAAGGAATGGAAGAAAGCCACGGCCCAGGTATCGGTAACGGGAGAAGCCGATAATCATTCAGGTTTAGGGATGGTTCTGTATTGTTATGGTACGGATGGTAAATGCCGAAAACTGAATTCGGATGAACTACAATCCCTGCTCTGGAAGGATATGAGCAAGAAACCGGAAGGGTATCAGAAACTGATGTCTGCAACCAAATTAAGCAATGCTAGTATTCGTGTGCTATATTCCGGAGCTGGTGATGACCCTCGTTTTGCAGCCTACAACGGTGGTATTTATATGACCACGCAAATACCGTTGCTATCGGTTGAAGGCAGTTATGATGATGCGTACTATAATGCCGACTTCTATTCCTGGGAGCAGGCGGTGAGTGCGATTGATAATTTGAATCATCCGGATTGGGCGTATACGATTATTTTACTGGAGACCATCGGGGATGATGAAACACCGGTTAAGAACCTGAATCTGCCATCCAAGGCTAAGGCTGTAACTATTGTTGCAACGAATTCTAATGATGGTATCATAACGACAGGAAGCAGTGTAAACTTAAAATCCGAACTTACGATGCAGGCACCGATTGCATCCGTTAAGAAGTCCGGTAACCGGTATTACAGCAATGCCTACACGGTTAACACCGGAAAATATGCTTTGCATATTGCTTTGGATAGCACTAAGGTAAAACAGTATTCTCCGCTGATCAAATTAAGCGGTGCAGCCACGGGAGAAGCAGATATTACGGTGTCGCAGGATACGGATATGATTACCCAGATTAGCAATATCGGAACGGTAACATTTAACCATACGTTTAAATCCGGTTTGGTGAATTGTTCCGTTAAAGAAGGGATTAAGGGTGTTACGAATCTGTTAATCAACGAAGGCATAACCGTGGAAAGCGATAAGGATGTTACAACAAAGAATCTGTCAATTTCCGGCACATCCGGTGAGAGTTTGGATCGCAGAGGAACGCTTCTTGCCAAGAATGTTACGGTATCGAATACCCTTACGATGGGAAGTGCCTGTGTGAAAGCAGGAACCGGCAGTAGCGGTGACGGCAAGTTGATCTTAAACCAGATAGAACTGGTGGACAATCATAATATCCTTGAGGCAAAACAGGATAAAAACGGCAGAAGCCAGATCCAGATCAAGGGAACGGTAGAGGGAGTAGCAGACTCCGCATACAATCCGGAAAAACCGGGTATTACGGTCGGACTGTACTATGCGAATTCGACGACCAGATATGCAAGCCTCTACAATGACATGATGCTTTTACAGGCACCCAAGGCAGCAAACTCTTGTTTTGTACCTTATTATGCGACCCTGGAAGATCGAAATGAGCATAAGACACCGAATGATCCCGGTGACGATACGATCGTAACATACAACATGGGCAGAGAACAGGGCGCCATGGTTACGAAGCGTTTAGAGAATGGCAATCTTGAAGCGTCTAAATGGGTGGCAACCTATGGACTGGTAAAATCCGGGAATGATATTGTCTATCGTAAGATTTATGAAACGGATGCGTTTGAACATTATGGAAATACCTATACGGAAATCAAAGACAGTTTATGTGAAGTGAAAGTCAGAATTAAGGGACAGAAGGAAGAGATGGCTTTTGCTACATATGAAGAGGCTGTTAAGGCAATTGACAGTATGGGATTAAAAGAAGCGGACGGCAAGACCTTTACCTCCTTTACCATTGAGATGTTACGTAATGTGGAGATTGGCAATGAGAACGGCAACCATAAGTATGGATCGCTGCCATTCCCATCCAAAGCATCCGAGGTAACCATAGACGCTAATTCGAAATATGCATTCATCTATACCGGCAATATAACACCACGTTGTAATACGAATTTTTCCTATGTAACATTTATACCGGTCAAAACGGTAAAAAATGAAGTGGTGGCAGGAAATACGGATCTTGTAATCGGTAACAATACGGTGCAGTGGATTGCAGCTGTGTTTGATTGTGATACGGAAACTGAGGGTATTATTGGTAAGGTAACCGGCTCTGCAAAAGGCAATCTAATTGTTCAGGAATATTATCTTGTTACAAATTCCATCAGTGGTGTGGGAATGCTTACCCTGCAGAATGCAGTGGCTTATATACTGGGTAATGCAACCGTTGGTGGCTTACATTTTGAAAACGGAGAAGTCCGGGTGGAAGGAACACTGACAACGAATGCCATTTATCAGATGGATAGAAGCGAGGCCAATATTTTGCACTTTGAAGATAAGCCGATTGCGGTAAAGGGTATCACCAGAACGGTTACGGATGAAGCCGGAAAGAATACGAAAGTGAAGGATTCGGTTCTTTCAATTGACGAAGACGGAACGGTTTTGGAAGTTACACCGGATATTGTTGTGATTACCTGTACAAAGGATGCTAACGATGCATTGCAGACCGGCACCAAACTTGTGACCGGTAATGATCTGGATCCGGATGACTGGACATTTATGGATAAGGATGCTAATCTTTATACTCATTATAAGAGTGGAAATGCACTTTGTCTGGGGAGAATGAAATAAAGTGCTTGCCGCTAAATACTAAAAAAAACACCGTGAAAGGAAAAAAAACAATGGAAAAGAAAGACATTGCAAAAGAACTTAGTACCAATAGTTATCCGGGACGTGGAATCATCATCGGAAGATCTGCGGACGGAAAGCATGCGGTAACTGCTTATTTTATCATGGGAAGAAGCGTAAACAGCCGTAACCGTGTATTTGTGGAGGACGGAGAAGGGATTCGTACACAGGCATTTGATCCCTCCAAATTGACGGATCCTTCCCTAATCATTTACGCGCCGGTGCGTGTGCTGGGCAATAAGACGATCGTGACAAACGGCGATCAGACCGATACCGCATACGAAGGAATGGCAGAAGGGAAAAGTTTTGAGCAGAGTTTGCGAATCCGCCGGTTTGAGCCGGATGGACCGAATTATACACCCAGAATTTCCGGTGTTTTGCAGGTGGAAAACGGAAGTTTCCATTATGCCATGTCCATTTTAAAGAGCGATAACGGGGATCCGGACGGAGATAACCGTTACACCTTTACCTATGAGAATCCCAAGGCAGGACAGGGCAGATTTATCCATACCTATATGCAGGATGGGGATCCGTTACCGAGTTTTGAGGGAGAACCAAAGTGGATTGGAATAGAAGGAGATATTGATTCCTTTACCAATATGCTCTGGAACAATCTTAATGAGGACAATAAAGTTTCCTTATTTGTCAGATACATTGATGTGGCAACAGGCAAATACGAGACCAGAATTATCAATAAAAATCAATAAAAGCAGCGGATGAGGAGAAGTAAAGATGAACGAATATGAATTAAAATATGGATGCAATCCCAATCAGAAGCCTTCCAAAATCTATATGAAGGATGGTTCCGACCTGCCAATTCAGGTATTAAACGGAAGACCGGGCTATATCAACTTTTTGGATGCTTTTAACGGTTGGCAGTTAGTAAAGGAATTAAAGAAAGCGACCGGACTGCCGGCAGCCACTTCTTTTAAACATGTATCACCTGCGGGAGCAGCCGTTGGCCTTCCGATGAGTGATGTGTTAAAGAAGATCTACTGGGTGGATGATCTTCCGGAGCTTTCCCCGCTTGCCTGTGCGTATGCCAGAGCAAGGGGCGCGGACAGAATGTCTTCTTTTGGTGATTTCATTGCTTTATCCGATGTATGTGATGCGTCTACAGCGGGAATTATCAAAAGGGAAGTTTCCGATGGTGTCATTGCACCGGGGTATACACAGGAAGCACTTGCCATCTTAAAGGCAAAGAAAAAAGGCAATTACAATGTGATTCAGATTGATGAAAACTACGTGCCGGATCCGATTGAGCATAAGGAAGTGTTTGGTGTTACGTTTGAACAGGGCAGAAATGAGATCGAGATCAACGATGCTTTGTTTGAAAATATCGTAACCAAAAACAAGGATCTGCCAAAGAGTGTGATCATCGATATGAAGATTGCTCTCATTACTTTAAAGTATACACAGTCCAATTCCGTATGTTATGTAAAAGACGGTCAGGCAATCGGTATCGGTGCAGGACAGCAGTCCCGTGTACACTGTACAAGACTTGCCGGCAATAAAGCGGACAACTGGCTGCTTCGTCAGTGTCCGAAGGTATTGAACCTTCCTTTTGTGGACGGTATCGGCCGTGCGGACAGGGACAATGCCATTGACAATTACATCGGCGAAGAATATATGGATGTTTTAGCAGAAGGTGCATGGCAGAGAGTCTTTACAGAAAAACCGGAAGTCTTTACCGCAGAAGAAAAACGGGCATGGCTGGATCAGATGGACGGAGCCGTACTGGGATCGGATGCCTTCTTCCCATTCTCCGACAATGTGGAAAGAGCAAAGAAAAGCGGCGTAAAATACATTGTGCAGCCCGGCGGATCCATCCGGGATGATGCGGTGATTGAATGCTGTGATAAATATGATATGGTCATGGTATTTAACGGAGTACGTTTATTCCATCATTAATACAAAAAAGAGTTTCGCCTGCGAAACTCTAGCGCCGCTTTTGCGTCGCTTTTAGCGACATTCTACCTATGCAAAAGCGTGCGCATCCTCATGGAGTGTTTTCGATGTTTAGGAGTTCGTTATGCAGAAGTATCGTAAGAGGGAATATAAGGGGGATAATCTAAGACAAAGTATCAAGCATACCACCTTGCATTATTTTAAACGTATGGTGTTTAGCGGATTTGTCGTGACGGCGTTGCTTGTCATTGCGCAGTTTTTGCTTTTGTTTGCCGTCTTTTTTTTACTGGACAATTACGCCAAATATTATTACGAAGGTTCCGTGCTTTTAGCCGTGATCTGTATGATTTTCATCATTAACGATGACAGCAATCCTGCCTACAAAATGGCATGGTCCCTTCCCATTATTCTATTTCCCGTGGCGGGAACACTCCTATTTTTATACTTCAAATACAATTTCGGAACGCTTGCCATCAAAAGGATTGCAAGTGATATCGGAAGACAAACGCATGCATACGGCATTACGTCGAATGCAGTCAGGGAGAGGATTCATAAGGAAGATCCCGAACTTGAGAGGATTTCTTTATATCTGGAAAAATACGGTGCCGCCACCTATCATCATTCCTCCATGCAGTATTTTCCGCTTGGGGATGATGCGATGGACCCGATATTAGATGAGTTGGAAAAAGCTCAAAAGTTTATTTTTATGGAATTTTTCATGGTGGAAGAAGGCATTTTTTTTGATAATGTCATGTCCATTCTGGAAGAAAAGGTAAAGGAAGGCGTGGAAGTACGTTTTATGTATGACGACATCGGCTGCGTTGCACTTTTGCCGAGAAATTATACGGAGCGTTTAGAGGCAAAGGGAATTAAAGCGCGTACATTTGCGCATATTTACCCGTTTTTTTCCACCCATTACAACAACAGGGATCACAGAAAGATTATCGTGATTGATGGCAAAACGGCGTTTACCGGCGGCCTCAATCTATGCGATGAATATATTAACGCGTATGAGCGTTTCGGACATTGGAAGGATAATTTTGTCATGGTAAAGGGGGAGGCGGTAAAAGGATTTACCCTCTTATTTATGCAGACCTGGAATTCCGTTGCCTATAAAAAAGGGATTGATTATTCCCGGTATTTATGCGTTAATGGGCAGGGTGACTCTGCCTGTGGGGAACACATTGGAGAACGGGACGGTTACGTAATTCCCTACGGGGACGGACCTTACCAGAAAGAAAATGTTGCAGAAAGTGTATATCTGAACATATTATGCCGTGCCCAAAAATATGTTTATATTATGACGCCGTATCTGATTTTGGATCATGAAATGGAGATGGCAATCATACATGCCGCAAGAAGCGGTGTGGACGTTAGATTGATTCTGCCGCATGTTCCGGACAAAAAGACACCATTTTTCATTGCCAGAACTTATTATCGCAGTTTTCTGGAAGCGGGCGTTAAGGTATATGAATACAAGCCCGGATTTATCCACAGCAAGACCTTTCTCAGTGATGATGAGATCGCAACGGTGGGAACCATTAATCTTGATTTCAGAAGTTTGTATCTGCATTATGAATGCGGTTGTTTATTTTATAAAAACGAAAGTATAAAAGATATTTATAAAGATTTTACAGAAACGTTTCTAAAATGTATACTGGTGGACAGGGATTATTATGAAACGATCCCGGTATGGCAGCGAATCTACGGACGCATCATGAGAATGTTTGGTCCGTTAATGTAAAGGAGAGTATGGATATGCAAAAACCGGTTTTGGTTATTATGGC
>CAYLSH010000010.1:13498-44845 GCA_964386235.1 uncultured Lachnospiraceae bacterium
TTTGTATTGATTACGCATGAAAGATGCGGATGGAGAGCAGTCATGAAAAAAGTAGCAATGTTTGACACAAAACCGTATGATAAGATCTGGTTTGACAAATTGAATAACGGCAGATATGAGATGCATTATTTTGAGGGAAAATTAACAGAAGATTCTGTTTATGTAACGAAGGAATATGATGTGGTATGCGCCTTTGTAAATGACGATATTCATGAAAAGATCATTGACAGGATGGCTGAAAATGGAGTTGGATTATTAGCCATGCGTTGTGCCGGATACAGTAATGTGGATATAAAGGCGGCGGAAGGAAAGATAAAGGTGCTACGTGTGCCGGCGTATTCCCCTTATGCGGTTGCCGAATTTGCAATGACACTGCTTTTAACATTAAACCGTAAATTGCATAAAGCATATAATAGGACCAGAGAGTATAATTTTAACATAAATGGGCTGACAGGCATGGATCTGTATGGAAAGACAGTGGGCGTGATCGGAACCGGAAAGATCGGACAGGTATTTGTCAATATTTGCAAAGGGTTTGGAATGCGTGTGCTGGCATATGATATTTTTCCCAATCCGTCACTTGGGTATGAGTATGTGGATTTAGAAACGCTGTTTCAAGAAAGTGATGTGATTTCCCTGCATTGTCCTTTGACGGAGCAGACTCATCATATTCTAGATGAAAAGGCATTTTCCAAAATGAAGGAGCATTGTTATATTATCAACACCTCCAGAGGTGGTCTGATCGACAGCAAGGCACTTTTGGATGCTCTTTATCAGAGGCGTATCGGCGGAGCGGGGCTTGATGTGTACGAAGAAGAAGCGGACTTTTTCTTTGAGGATCATTCCCAGAAAGGAATTACGGATGCCACACTTGCCTTACTATCGGCTATGCCCAATGTGATCATTACTTCGCATCAGGCATTTTTAACAGAAGAGGCGCTTAGTAATATTGCGAAAGTCACATTTGACAATATGGATGCTTATTTTGCCGGCGAAGAACTGGTAAATGAAGTGAAATACAATTAGAAATGAGGATGATTATGGATAAAACTCTTTGTCCGAACTGTGGAGCGAGCATTGATGCGATGGAACCGAAATGTCCGTTCTGCGGGTACATAAATATTCCGGGTGCGGAAGAAAAGTTTATGCAGGATTTGGAGCAGACGCAGGAAGAGTTAAGTCAGATTCCGAAGATGCAGGAAGAACAGATTAAAAAATCTTTTTTCAAAAGCAGTAAAGTGATCTGGATTACCGTGTTGATTGCCGCACTGGTTTTACTTTTTTTCGTCGGCGGCAGTTTTGCCTGTTCAAAGGTATTGGACAGTATTTTTTCATATGAATATGATGCCAAAACAGAAATGCTTTGGGAAAGAGAAAATTTCCCGATTCTGGATGAAATGTATGAAAAGGGTGACTATGACGGAATCCTTGCTTTTCAGGATGAAATGTATGAAGGTAATTGGAATAATAATACCAATCATGGTATATACAACTGGAAGCATAGTGATTTTTTAGATTACTACAGGGCATACAAGGAGACGAAAGAGATTATAGACTTCATGGATGCAGGTGATGAGCTGACGAAATATGCAGCACAGAATCTGGTATACCATTGTATGCGTTATCACTACCGTGCTTATCAGGAAGAATATTTGACGGTTTCGCCTGAAGAAGAACAGATGTTAGAAGAGTACCGTGAGTATATGGAAGAGATTTTTTATAAACGTCTCAAATTTACAGATGAAGAAGCGGATGCATTATACAAAAAAGCACTAAGTTACGATGTAATTGGTGCAAAGGAATGTTATAATTATGCTGATAAGATCAGAAAACGAATAGAATAGAAAGAATGAGGAGATACCAAAATGAAATGTCCCGGTTGCGGATCCAATCTGGCTATGGAGGATGAAAGATGTTCCTTCTGCGGAGCGGAAAATCCATTTGCCCAAAAACACCGTCGGGAAATGAGACGGTTTACAAGAGAGTTTAGTGAGACAAAAGACGAAGTGATGCACAAGTCCCGCCATGTGAATCAGTGGACGGTAAAGATAACATTATGTGCTGTTCTGGTGGCGGCATGCCTGTTATTGGTATTTTGTATGCAATACAGTTACAATTTTTATCGCTTGTTTCAGGAAAGGGCAATCAATTCCAAACTGGACTGGTACACAGAACAGCTTGATGAGATGGAAGAAAACAGGGAGTACATTAAGTTTACCACCTTCTGGGATGATCATGATCTGCGCGTCTGTGATAATCTCGATGAATATGAGATGGTGGCAAGGTGCTGTGAATCTTTCGGTTACGTATTTCAATATACAATGAGAATAGTTTTGACAGAGGATGATGAATCTACTCAGCATGAAAAAATGGCAGGATATGCCGCAGATAATGTCAATTATTTGTATCACAATGCAACGAAGCAGCCGTATGCGGATGATGAGCAGTACAGCACCAGGCATCAGGCATTTATGGATGAGTTGGTAGAAGATATGGAGGCATTTTTGCAGGTATATTATGGATTGACGGATGAAGAAGTGGCTTCTTTCAGACAGTTATCCGATTCTAAGAGAAAAGTATTACTCGAAGAGGGGGCATTGCAGTATGAGTAAATTGTATTACGAAAGACCGAACAAGTCCGATTCTAGTCAGAATAGACCGAAGCAGCAAGAGCAAATGCAACAGCGCACATACAATCCCAATCCTGCTGTTAAGTATAAGGGGATGAACATGAAGGATCTGATTATGAATGTGGTACTGATTGTACTGAGTGTTCTTTTTGTGATTCTTTTTGCGGTAACGATCGGGATTATGGCGGATGTGGATTATAGCTATACACGGGATGAAGACGAATTCTGGTACTCGATTCAGAGCGGGATGTACGGGGATCTTCCCGAGGATTATTATCATAATGTGAATGAAAATGCAAAAATGACATCCGGAATGGAACAGGTTTATGCGGTTGCCCGTTATTTCGAAGCAGCATCCCTGTATAAAGTTGCCGTACATACGCAGGATCCGGAAAAAATGGAAAAATATTATGCTGTTATGGAAGAAAATGCGCCTTATATGGAGGATATACCGCAGATCGTAGAAGATATCCACGAGAAACTGGGATTGGAAATTTCTTATTAAAGACAAAAAAGACCCGAAAGAAAAATCTTTCGGGTTTTTAATCGGAATGACAAGACTTGAACTTGCGACCTCTACTTCCCTAAAGTAGCGCTCTACCACCTGAGCCACATCCCGACGACATTTGATATGATACTATCTTTGGGGGGTGTTTGTCAAGTAATATTTGTAAGGAAAGAAATATAATTTTAAGAACTAAAAATGGGCTGCATAAGCAGCAGAATGTGAGGAAAAATGGAAACCATTCGTTTTGAAGAATCCGGCATTGATGAAAGAATCATCCGTGCAGTTAAGGAGATGGGCTTTGAGTCCATGTCACCGATACAACAGCAGGCAATTCCTGCGGTATTAAAAGGAGAGGACATTATCGGACAGGCGCAGACCGGAACGGGAAAAACAGCGGCTTTTGGAATCCCGGCACTGCAAATGATCGATCCGGCGGCAAAGGGCGTTCAGTGTATTGTTCTTTGTCCGACAAGAGAACTTGCCATTCAGGCAGCGGAGGAAATCCGCAAATATGCTAAATATATGCAGGGAATCAAGGTTCTCCCTATTTATGGAGGGCAGGATATTAACAGACAGATCCGTTCGCTGGCAGGCAATGTTCAGATCGTGGTGGGAACACCGGGAAGAGTCATGGATCATATGAGACGGCATACGCTGAAATTAAGAAATATCCGTCTGATGGTTCTTGACGAAGCGGATGAAATGCTAAATATGGGATTTCGCGAAGATATTGAAACGATTTTAAAAGGAGTTGGCTCAGAACACCAGACCGTTTTGTTTTCTGCCACCATGCCGCAGGCAATCTTAGATATTACGTCCCGGTATCAGAAACCCGATGCAAAGTATATCCAGATTCAGAAAAAGGAACTGACGATTCCTCTGGTCAAACAGTATTATTATGAAGTAAAAAGAGAAAATAAGGAAGAAGTAACGGCAAGACTTTTAGATTATTACAATCCCAGACAGACCTTAATTTTTTGCAACACCAAAAGAATGGTGGATGAACTTTGCGAAAAATTAAAAGGAAGGGGTTATTTTGCGGAAGGATTGCATGGGGATCTTTCACAGGCACAGCGTGATAAGGTTATGCAGGGATTTCGCAAGAAAACAACGGAAATCCTGATCGCGACGGATGTAGCAGCAAGAGGAATTGATGTAGATGATGTCGAAGCGGTTATCAATTATGATGTTCCGCAGGACATAGAGTATTATGTGCATCGTATTGGACGTACGGGACGTGCGGGCAGAAGCGGACGCTCCTTTACGCTTGTTGTGGGACGGGAAATCTATAAGATCCGTGAGATTGAAAAAGTATGCAATACCAAGATCAAAGCAAGAAGAGTACCATCCGGTGCGGATGTCACTGCCGCCAAATCCGAAAAGATCCTGTCGGAGATTTTAACGGTATTAAAGGAGCAGGATCTGAGTGCCATGCTTCCGCTTATTGAAGCAAAGATAAATGATGAGGACTGTACGGCAATGGAACTTTGCGCTGCTTTTTTGAAACAGCAGATGGGCGAAGAAGCAAAGGATATTCCGACAGAGGATTATTTTGCAGAGCGTAAACGCATCAAGATGGAAGAACGCAGAAACCGCGGTAAGAGAGTGGAACAGTATCGCAATAAAGACGGCAGCCGTTTCTTTGGTATGGAGAAAAAACGGTTTAAGTTTAAAAATGACGAAGGCAGGGCAAGGCATGCAAAAGACGGCAAATTCCCCAAAAAACAACAGCATAAAAAAGCAAAATAATGTCTGCCCCTACGCAAAACGCTGCGGCGGCTGCGATTATCAGGGAGTTCCTTATAAAAAACAATTGGCTTTTAAACAGGAAGAAATGATGAAACTGCTCGGCGGTTTTGGAAAGGTGGAACCCATCATCGGGATGGAAGATCCTGTTCATTACCGCAATAAGGTGCATGCGGTATTTGACCGCGATAAAAAGGGAACTATCATTGCGGGCGTGTACGAGAAAAATTCGCACCGGGTTGTGAATGTGGATTCCTGCATGATTCAGGATAAAAGAGCCAATGCGATCATACTCACGATTCGTAAACTCATAAAAGATTTTAAGATGAAAACCTATAATGAAGATACGGGATATGGACTCTTTCGTCATGTGTTGATCCGGACCGGACATGCAAGCGGTCAGATTCTGGTTGTTTTGGTACTTGCATCGCCCATTTTACCGGCGAAGAATCATTTTATCAAAGCCCTTCGCAACGCACATCCTGAGATTACATCCATTGTCTTAAATGTGAATGATAAAAGGACCAGTATGGTTTTGGGAGAGAGGGAGATCGTTCTATATGGTAAGGGATATATCGAAGATACGCTTTGTGGGTTAACCTACCGGATTTCCCCAAAATCCTTTTACCAGATCAATCCCATACAGACGGAGAAATTATATACGGTTGCGCTGGAATATGCCTCTTTAACCGGCAAAGAGACTGTTCTTGATGCTTATTGCGGAATCGGCACGATTGGGATGAGCGCATCCGCAAAAGCAAAGGCAGTCATTGGCGTGGAACTTAATAAGGATGCTGTAAAAGATGCGATTGCCAATGCAAAAGCCAATAAGGTAGGAAACATTCGTTTTTATAACAAGGATGCCGGTGATTTTATCATGGACATGGCAGAACAGAAAGCTGCCTGTGATGTAATCTTTATGGATCCGCCACGCAGCGGCTCCACCGAAAAGTTTTTAGACTGTGTAGCCACACTGGCTCCAAAACGTGTCGTATACATTTCCTGTGATCCAAACACCCTGGCGCGCGACCTTGCCTACATCACCAAAAAAGGATACCGCGTAGCCAAAATCCAACCGGTGGATTTATTCTGCGGAACGAAACATGTCGAAACTGTTTGCTTACTCTCTAAGAAATGCCCAGTTTAAGCGGGTTTGAGGGCTATATTTGCTAGAACATATTATGAAAATAAGCCTGTAAAATATGTGCATGAAATGAAAAATAGAATACGGGTGTAGTGAAAATCAACCTTTTGGCGTAGTTCGTATAGAGTTCGCTGAAAGGTTATTTTTATGGGATTTTGTACGCGGAGAAGTTAAGTGATGTGCGCCAAGAGTTAAAACGGTTAATCTTATTGCCATTTCTGTCGAAGTATGTTATAAAATAGATATAGGTTCTAAAGAACTTATATACGAAAGACAAAACGCAAAGCACAAAAGAAGACAATACATGAAATGAAATACAAAAGAAAAAGATGCCGTATCCCGTAAGGGATGCGGCGTTTGAGTTTCACAAGCGAAACTCTTTATTACTTCATAGGAATTTTTACGGAAATCATTTTTGGGTACGGGGGAGAATGGATCATGACAGAAAAAAGAGGGTTATATAGAATAAGAAAAATATTGCTTGTTTTACTTTTGGTTATGGGATTGACAACATTTGTTTTGGGTTGCACCGGGACATGGGAAGTAGAGGATTCATCCGTGGAAGCAACCACGAAAGTGAGTACGTCAGAACCGTATACGACGCAAGAAGATACGGAAGAAGCAAGTACAACAGAGCCGGATACTACGGAAGAGGATATGGAAGAAACGAGTACAGAAGAGACGGAAGCGACGCAACAAAATATGGAAGAAATAAGTACAACAGCACCGGATACGGCTGAAACGATTGCGTCGGTGTCTGCAGCACAGAATCATCTGGTGGTAATTGATGCGGGACACCAGGCAAAAGGCAATTCGGAGAAGGAACCGGTGGGACCGGGAGCTGCGGAAATGAAAGCCAAAGTGGCATCCGGCACACAGGGAAAGTCAAGCGGACTGAAAGAATATGAACTGAATCTGCTGGTTTCTCTGAAAGTGGAAAAAATTTTAAAGGAGCGTGGCTATGAGGTCATTATGATTCGAACCTCCCATGATGTAGATATCAGCAATGCCGAACGGGCACAGATTGCCAATGAGGCAGGAGCGGATGCTTTTATCCGTATTCATGCCAATGGATCGGAAAACAGCAGTGCAAATGGTATGATGACCATTTGCCCAACCGTAAATAATCCATACTGCAGCGGTATCTATGAACAGTCCAGACTGCTTTCGGATTGTGTACTCGATGAGATGGTTTTGGCAACGGGAGCACGCAGGGAACGGGTATGGGAAACGGATACGATGAGTGGCATTAACTGGTGTACGGTTCCGGTTACGATTGTGGAGATGGGATATATGTCCAATGAAACCGAGGATCTGAAAATGGCGGACGATGCCTATCAGGAACAGATTGCGACCGGAATTGCCAATGGAATTGCTAAATATTTTGGAGAATAAGTGATTGAAACACCTCTTTTGGGATGAAAAGCAATTTAATTTTTTGAAAAAAACATCAAAACTAGCCTTGTGGCTAGTTTTTTGATTGTAAATAATTTGATATATATAAATTATCCCAAGGGGAAAACATACAAAATGTATTGGGAATGCCTAAAACGGCAGGTTACGTGATAAAAGGATTATCCATTTTGTATAAGAGGAAATAGTTTCTGTTTGAATAGGGGATTTTTTAAAAGAAAACATGGTCATCCGACCATGTTTCTTTTATAATAAGGACAAATGAAAAATATTTATGAAAGAAGGCTTTTTGGGTATGGCAGTATATTTGAAAAGTATGAATATTTTTAAAAAGTTCAGGCAGGCAGAAGAAGAAAACAAAATCTTATTTGTATCCGCTCCCTGTGGTTATGGTAAGAGTGCGGCTTTTGCGTATTATTATCGCAGGCGTCCCTATTTTTCAACCAGCGGAAGAAGCGGTGTACTTGATAAAATGCCACCGATTGATTCGATACGACAGAGTGTTATTCTGTTAGATGATATTTGTTTTTTAAAAGATAACCGCTCCAGGCAATATGTTTTAGACATGATTTATAATGGACAGAAGATAGTGGTTCTGATGGGGCGCGGAGCATTGCCCGTATGGCTTGTGACGGCGGATGTGGAACTGGAGTTTGTAAGAGCGGACAAGGGGGATCTTGTTTTTTCCAATAATGAGACGAAGATGTACCTTGAAAAAATGGGCTATGAATGTTCCATGGAACTGGCGGATGTGCTAACGGGAAAACTCGGCGGATATCCCCTTTTAACCATGTTTTATACAAAGAATCTGGGGATGGAAGCAGAATACAGCAATGATGTGTATTACCGGGCGTTGCGGGAAATGTATCATTATTATGATGAAGTTATCTGGAATGTATGGGATGAAAAGTTAAAAAATACATTGCTTGCCACCTGCGAGTTTGCCAATTATACGGTGGAACTGATTGAAAGAATCACAGGCTACGAGAACCTGGCGGATATGATTGAATATGCCTACAGTATCGGTAATTTTGTTACGAATCTTGGGGATAAAAAATACCAGTTGGATCCGATATTAAAGGAGTATGTCATGTGGAAAAGATCTTTTGTGTATTCACAACAGGATCTTAACGATCTGTATCGGAAGGCGGCAGAATACTATGAAGAGATTAATGATGTAGAAAATGCGCTGGAATATTATCACAAGGCGGGCCTTGATGACAGAATGTTACGTCTGATGACACTGAATGCCGAATTCGACCCGGCACGGGCACAATTGTTCAAAACCAGAAAGTATCTTTTTGCTCTTGAGGATGAGCAGATTAGTAACAACCCGGCGTTGATTTCCAGTGCCAGTCTGTTGCATTCGGTTCTTTTTTCCACGGAAGAGTCCGAAAAACTGTATAACACGCTGATTGAATATGCAAATGATGAAAAGAGGACCCCTCAGGAACGTAAGGATGCCAAAAACAGAATACAGTTTCTGGATATGTCCCTGATGCACCGACTTCCGATTCTTAGGATTGAAAGTGTGTACAAAGCAGCCGAATTGATGAAGGAAGAAAAGATCAAGATCTCAGAAATGGCAATCACCGGTAATTCCCCTTCTTTAATCAATGGCGGTGTGGACTTTTCCCAATTTTTAAAAAGAAGTAAAAGAGAACGTATTAAGCTTATCAAGCCCCTGGAGGAAGTATATGGTCGTCTGGGGAAAACCATGTATGAAATTGGTGTGGCAGAATGCATGATCGAGCAAAATAATGCCAATTTCCTGGATGTTTCAAGGATGCTGAGTGAAGCTTATGCAGTGGCGGATGCAAAGGAAAGAATGGAGATCTGTCTGGTAGCTGTGGTGCTGCTTGCCAGACTGCATCTGATCCGGGGACAGGTTGATGTTGCCATGGAACAGATGAATGATTTTTACAAAAAAATAAAAAAAGAGGATGCCTCTTTTTTGCTTCCCAATATGCATGCATTTGAAGCATGGATTTCTCTTTTGCGGGGAAATACGGGAGAAGCAAAGGAGTGGCTGAAAGAAGCGCCAAATGAAAATGTCGAATTTTATATTACGGAACGATACCGCTATATGCATAAAGTCAGAGTACTGATTGCTGCCGGAAATATGGAACAGGCATATTCTCTTTTAAAAAGACTGGAACTATTCTATTTGGAATACCACAGAGAGTACTACCGGATCCAGAGTAATGTACTGGAAGCTATTCTGGTATATCGTCTCGGAGACGAACGGTGGAAGTTCATTCTGATGGAAGCACTGGACAGAGCGGAAGAATTTCATTATGTGAGGGTGATTTCTGACGAAGGTGCTGCGGTTTTACCTCTTTTAATCAAGTTAAAAAAGAGTGTGAGAGAGAAGAGTTTTGTAAGTGAAGTAATCAGTGAAACGGATAAAATGGCAAAAATGTATCCGGATTATATGGAACCGGAGTTTAAACTGCAGGAGCCGCTTACCAAAAAAGAATTGGAGATATTAAACCTGATACACAGGGGCAAACGATCGGAAGAAATTTGTGAGATCTGTAATATCAGTTACAGCGGACTCAAATTTCATAACCGCAATATCTACCGCAAACTGGGCGTCAGCAGCAGAATCGAAGCAGAAAGAAAGGCGGTCATGCTTAGAATCGTAAATTAATAGTCAGATTCCTCGGTGACGGGGGTAAAATCAAGAACTTCCTCTTCGGTGACAAATACATCGTCGCCCTGTGGAAGTTCTCCCTGTAACAGGGAAGAAATATAGGAAATCCGCTTCATGGCACGATCATAATTTTCCTGTGCGGCGGATAGCAAAACATCATCCTCTAAGGTGCTTTGGGCAGAAAAAATCTCGTGGTATAAAGAAACGGCCTCACTCATATATTCGGATGCCTCGTCAGCGAGACTCTCAACAGAAGCAAATTCTTTTGGCACTTCCATTTCGGCTAATACTAAGAATTGGGCTTCCATTTCATCTAAACAGGCAAGTACTTCATCAACGGCGGTATCGCTGGTGGTATCGATCTGTTCCATCTTCGTGGAGATATCGGATACATCGGAAGTAAATGCAGTTATATTGTTCCTGTATTCTTCTAATTGTTTGTCCTTGCCGCAGCCCACCATGAAAATGCAGAGCAGGGAAATAATCAGAATGTATCTTAATTTCATAAATAAAATCCTCGTTTTCTGTTGAATTGTGACTGGAAATCCAACTCCTTTAAAATTTACCATATTGCGGTTCTTTCTTCAATAAAAAATGCCAAAAATAAGGCTTTTCATTTGGTAAAGATGTAAAAATCCAATATTGTATAAAATAAAATACAATGTTATACTATTGGGAAAACGAAAAGAAAAGGCTTGCGTGGATTATGACTAAACAGGAATGGAAAGAATTAACCGGTCGCGGCATGGTCTATCTGGATGGTGCCATGGGATCGAATCTGATCAAAAGAGGAATGCCAAAGGGAGTCTGTCCGGAAGAATGGATTCTGAATCATAAAGAAATCGTAGTAGGATTACAAAGAGAATACGTGGAGGCGGGAAGTAATATTTTATATGCCCCTACTTTTACCGCAAACAGACCTAAACTGAAAGAGTATGGATTAGAGGACAGGTTGGTCGAGATTAACCGACAGTTGGTGGAAGTTTCCAAGGAAGCGGCGGGTGATAAAGCATTTGTGGCAGGCGATATTACGATGACCGGCGTGCAGCTTGCGCCCATGGGACCCATGGAGTTTGAAGAACTGATCGGCATATATAAAGAACAGGCACAGGCACTTATAGACGGCGGTGTGGATCTGTTTGTGATCGAAACGATGATGAGTTTACAGGAAACAAGAGCCGCTGTGATTGCTATTAAGGAGATCTGTGATCTGCCCATTTTAGCCACGATGACCTTTGAAAAGGATGGAAGAAGTTTATTTGGTACGGATGCGGCTACGGCTGCCATCGTGTTAAAAAGCCTTGGTGTGGATGGGGTAGGAGCCAATTGTTCCACAGGTCCTGCCCATATGGCGGAAGTGATCCAAAAGATGGCTTCTGTTACAGATATTCCGATCATTGCTAAACCCAATGCGGGGATTCCCCGACTGGATGAAAACGGGGAGACGGTTTATGACAATACACCGGATCGTTTTGCAAAGGAAGCCGGCATGCTGATCGAAGCCGGTGCAACGGTACTTGGCGGATGCTGCGGAACCGGTCCGGAATACATAAAAGCGTTATGTGCATGTGATTATCAGAAGTGTATCCGTGGTGAACTTCCCAAGATGCATTATCTGACCAGTGAGAGAAAGATGCACGCCTTTGGTTTGGACGATGCGTTCTTTGTGATCGGAGAGCGGATCAACCCGACCGGGAAAAAGAAACTGCAGGAAGAATTACGTGCCGGCAATATGGAGCGAGTCTTTTCTTTTGCTGAAGAACAGGAAGAAAACGGTGCCTGCGTACTGGATGTGAATTTTGGTATGAGCGGGATCGATGAAAAAGAAATGATGTGTCAGGCAATCGACAAACTTAAAGAAGTGACCAATCTTCCCCTTTGCATTGATACAAGCCATGTGGATGTGATGGAAGCGGCACTCAGACGTTATCCGGGAAGGGCACTGATCAATTCCATTTCCATGGAAAAAGAGAAAGTGGATAAACTGCTGCCGATTGCGAAAAAATACGGTGCCATGTTTATTTTACTGCCGTTATCCGACAAAGGATTACCGGAGAGTTTAGAGGAAAAGAAATCATTAATAGAAGAGTTGCTGCAAAGAGCGTTTGCCCTTGGCTTTACGAAGGAAGATATTATCGTGGATGGTCTGGTGACCACGGTCGGAGCCAATAAAAATGCAGGAATCGAGACTTTAGAGACCATCCGCTACTGCAAAGAAAATGGTCTGGCAACCACCTGCGGATTGTCCAATATCTCATTCGGCCTGCCGGAGAGAAGTTATATCAATGCTGCGTTTTTAGCCATGATGATCGATGCAGGACTTACGATGGCGATTGCCAATCCCAACCAGATGCTTCTTATGAACACGGCATTATCCTGCAATCTTTTGTTAAACCGTGCGGATGCGGACATTACCTATATTGAACATATGAACCGTTTGCAGGAAGAAGGGCTGCTTGCGCAGGCATCCACTGTAACACCAAAAAAAGCAGAACCGGTTAATACTGCGAAGGATTCACAGAATACGGATTCTTTAGAGAACGCTCTTTCGGACAAAGCAAATCTTCTGAAAACGGCTTTATTAAAAGGAAGACGGGAGCAGATGAAGGCACTGACTTTAGAATGCCTTGATGACGGAGAGGAAGCCTCTTTTCTTTTAAATCAGGTGCTCATCCCCGGTATTAACGAAGTGGGTGATCTGTTTGAAAAAGGAAAGTATTTTTTGCCGCAGTTGATTGCAAGTGCGGAAGCAATGAAAGAATCCATTGAGGTTTTAGAGCCCATTTTACAGAGTAAGCAGGATGGAAGGATCATGCCGACGATCGTGATCGCAACCGTGGCAGGGGATATCCATGACATTGGGAAAAACCTGGTGGCACTGATGTTAAAAAATTACGGTTTTCATGTGATCGATTTAGGAAAAGATGTTTTAGCAGAACGAATCATAGATACGGCGATACAGGAAAATGCACAGATCATTGCATTATCCGCGCTTATGACGACCACGATGAAGGAAATGGATACGGTCGTAAAACTGGCAAAAGAAAAGAAGGTCAGAGCAAAGATCATTATCGGAGGAGCCGTTATCACACAGGATTATTGTGATGAGATCGGTGCCGACGGCTATTCCAAGGATGCGGCAGAAGCCGTCAAATGTGCGGAACGCTTACTGGGATTACAAAAAATCTGATAGGAGAAATAGAATGGAACAGGAAAAAATGACAGAGATTATGGAAGAAATGAACAATAACAGCCGGAAAAGTCTGATGCATCATAGGATTCAAACGGCATTTTTACTGGTTTTTGTCTTATCCGTATTGGTTCTTCTTCCCAGTGTATTTTCTACACTGCATTCAGCCCGGGTTGCCCTTACCCATGTGGATGCGGCAGTCACGGAAATGGAAACGGCATTGCAATCGGTGGAAGTGCTTGCCGATGATGCGGGAGCGGCGGTTACGAGTGCAGAAACGGCATTGCAAAAGATCAATGAGATCGATATAGATACACTCAATGATGCGATCAAAGATCTTAGTGATGTGGTACAGCCGATGGCAGATTTTTTCAGCGTATTTAGGAAATAATAACAGATTTATATTTATATAAATGGAAAAACGGAGGAGTGATATTATGAATGGTGCTGACATCATGGTAAAATGCTTAGAAGCAGAGGGCATTACAAATGTATTTGGGTATCCCGGCGTGGCGATCTGCCCGTTTTATAACAGTATTTTAGAATCGGATGTGCGTACGATATTGATTCGTACCGAACAGAATGCAGCCCATGCGGCAAGCGGTTATGCAAGAACGGATAATAAACCGGGCGTCTGCGTCGTTACAAGCGGACCGGGTGCCACCAATCTGATCACGGGTATTGCAACGGCATTTGCGGACAGTATTCCTCTTGTGTGCATCACCGGTCAGGTAAATTCAGAATTATTGGGAAGTGATGTTTTTCAGGAAGCGGATATTACCGGAGCCTGTGAATCCTTTGTTAAATATTCTTATCTGGTTAAGGATGCGGCGGATATTCCGCGTGTATTTAAAGAGGCATTTCACATTGCCAATACGGGAAGAAAAGGCCCTGTTTTGATCGATGTGCCGATCGATGTACAGAATCAGACGGTCAAAGGCTTTAAGTACCCGGAAGAAGTCAATATGCGTACCTATAAGCCAACCGTTAAGGGGCATGCGGTACAGATCGCAAAAGTGGTAAAAGAATTAGAACAGGCAAAACGCCCCATTATCTGTGCGGGGGGCGGTGTTTTACTGAGCGGTGCCAAAGAAGAGTTGCGTGCGTTCGCAGAAAAACACAGGGTTCCTGTGGTAACGACCATGATGGGAATCGGGGTACTGCCAACGGATCATCCCTTTAATTACGGTATGGTGGGCAACAACGGTAAGCCCTATGCCAATCGAGCCATGAATGAATCCGATGTTTTGATCATGGTGGGGGCACGTGTAGCGGATCGTGCCGTAAACCAGCCGGATCTGATCACGAGAAATAAAGTTTTGGTACATATTGATGTGGATCCGGCCGAGATCGGAAAAAATGCAGGTCCTACGATCCCTCTTGTAGGCGATGCCAAAACCATTTTTACGGATTTTGCGGAATATGATTTTACCTGTGAACATGAGCAGTGGTTACAGCAGTTAGAAGAATACAAAGAGACCATGACGGTAAAGCGCAACCCGAATCCCGATTATGTGGATCCTAAGGAGTTTTTGTTAAAACTGACGGAGAAAATGCAGGATGATGCCATTTATGTAGCGGATGTCGGACAGAATCAGATCTGGTCGTGCGCATATGCAAAAGTAAAAAATGGTATTTTTATGACTTCCGGCGGTATGGGTACCATGGGCTATTCCATTCCGGCTGCCATGGGAGCCAAACTGGCACAGCCCAAAAAACAGGTAGTGGCAGTCTGCGGAGACGGATCTTTCCAGATGTCCATGATGGAATTGGGAACCATGCGCCAGCATGATGTTCCGGTTAAGATCATCGTCATGTGTAACCGTTATCTGGGTATGGTTCGCCAGTATCAGCATTTTACTTATAAAGACCATTATTCCGTGGTGGATCTTAGCGGAAGCCCGGAACTTTCCAAACTGGCAGAGGCGTATGACATGCCGTTTATCCGTGTGGAAAATATGTCGCAGGCGGATGAGGCGATTGAGAAGTTTTTGGCAAAGGATGAGAGTTATCTGATGGAGATTATGATCGATCCGTATGATTTGGTTTAGTAGTTAGGAGATGGATATGAAAAAGATATATTCTGTACTGGTAGAAAATCGTTCCGGTGTTTTGTGTAAGGTGGCGGGACTTTTTTCGAGAAGATGTTTTAATATTGACAGCATTGCCGTAGGGGAAACGGATGATCCGGAAGTTTCCTGTATGACGATCGTAAGTTCCGGCAATCAGAATACGATGGAACAGATTGAAAAACAGCTGAATAAAAAACTGGATGTCATCAAAGTAAAAACCTTCAGTGAAGAAAAGAGTATCAGCCGTGAACTGATGCTGATCAAGATCAAATACAATAAGGGAAACAGAAGGGATGTTATGGATATCTGTACCCTGATGGATGCCAAGATTGTGGATACTTCCAAGACCCATATGATCATTCAGGTATGTGATGTACCGGAGCGTACAGCTGCATTTGTTAAGATGTTACAGGGCATCAGCATTGTGGAAGTCGCACGTACCGGAACCCTTGCATTACAAAAATGCATGGAGTCCGAATCATAAAACTGTTTTTCATACATACGATACCCGGCTGGCAGGCAATACAATTTTGATATAGTAAGTCACATATCTATAACAAGCAGTTATGGCTGATATGCAATACTATCATACGTTGACAACTGTGTTTTTCGTTGCTAAAATGAGCCTTAGTAAGTCGGATATATGGATGCAGAAAGGTGGGTGTATCAGATTGAATAAAAAAGTATTTCAGATTTTAGTAGAAAACTCATCCGGTGTTTTAAGCCGTATTTCCGGTCTGTTTTCCAGACGTGGATATAATATCGAGAGTATCACGGCGGGTGTGACTGCAGATCCTAAGATTACCCGTATTACGATCGTGGCAAGCGGGGATGATGAGATCTTAGAGCAGATTGAGAAGCAGGTAGCCAAATTAGTCGATGTTTTGGATATTCATGAACTGGAAGCTGACAACAGTGTGTTCCGTGAACTGGCTCTGATTAAAGTCAGAGTGGAAGCCAGTGACAGACAGAGTGTGTCATCCATGGCGGATATCTTCCGTGCAAAGGTTATTGACGTAGCCAAGGATGCGCTTACCATTGAACTGACAGGCAGTCAGGATAAGATAGAAGCCTTTTTGAAACTGTTAGAAGGCTATGAGATCTTAGAACTTGCCAGAACCGGTATCGCAGGTCTGTGCCGCGGTACGGAGGGAGTTGTTTATATTAAGGCGGAATAGTGAGCATGTATTCCGAATTATGTAATATACATACGATTTTATTATGAAAGGAGTCATGAAAAATGGCAAATAAAATTTATTATCAGGAAGACTGTAATTTATCAATGTTGGAAGGAAAGACAATTGCAGTCATCGGTTATGGTTCTCAGGGCCATGCACATGCATTAAACGCAAAGGAATCCGGATGCCACGTTATCATTGGTCTTTATGAAGGTTCTAAATCATGGGACAAAGCAGTGGCACAGGGATTTGAAGTATACACAGCAGCAGAAGCTGCTAAGAAAGCAGATGTGATTATGATCCTCATCAACGATGAGAAACAGGCTGCTATGTACAAAAAAGATATCGAGCCAAACTTAGAGCCGGGCAATATGTTAATGTTTGCACATGGTTTTGCAATTCACTTTAACCAGATCATCCCTCCTAAGGATGTAGATGTTACCATGATCGCTCCTAAGGGACCCGGTCATACAGTAAGAAGCGAATACCAGGCAGGTAAGGGTGTTCCTTGTTTGGTAGCTGTTCATCAGGATGCTTCCGGTAAAGCCCTTGAAAAAGCACTTGCTTATGCATTGGCAATCGGTGGAGCAAGAGCAGGCGTTTTGGAAACAACATTCCGTACAGAAACAGAAACAGACCTCTTTGGTGAGCAGGCAGTTCTTTGCGGTGGTGTATGTGCTCTTATGCAGGCCGGTTATGAAACATTGGTAGAAGCAGGATATGATCCAAGAAATGCATATTTTGAATGTATCCACGAGATGAAACTGATCGTAGACTTAATCTACCAGTCAGGTTTCGAAGGCATGAGATATTCCATCTCCAATACTGCTGAATACGGTGACTATATCACCGGACCTAAGATTATCACAGATGATACCAAGAAAGCTATGAAGAAGATCCTTTCCGATATTCAGGATGGTACTTTTGCAAAAGACTTCTTATTGGATATGTCTCCGGCAGGTGGTCAGGCTCACTTCAAGGCTATGAAGAAATTAGCAGCAGAACATCCGTCAGAGCAGGTTGGTAAAGAAATCCGTAAACTTTACAGCTGGAACAATGAAGACGAAAAATTAATTAACAACTAATCTATACGAAAAGGCGCAGCGCCGTGTCATGTGAATTTGTGGCTTATGTAACAATTCACATGATACGGCGCTTGTTTTAGTTTTGTTATATGTTGTTGCTTGTTTTATCATCAAATTACAGCATCTGCTTATGACCTGATGGTATCTAAGAAGAGTGTCAGGCTTGGGTTTTCTTTGGTACTTTGTGAATGATAGGCAAAGCCGATGTTTCGTCCGGGAGGATTTTTCAGGATGCGGACTTCTTTTAAAATGCCGGATTTTAATTCTTCCAGCACGAATTCACGAATGACACAGGCGATACCAAGGTCGGTCTTGCAAAAATCAATCAACAGATCCATATTGCTGGCTTCCATAATATTTTCCAGTTCAATCTGTGCAGCGGAAAGGTTGGCATCCACATGCTTTCTGGTCATGTTTTCTTTGTTAAGCATGATAAAGGTTGCGTTTTTTATAATGGACTCTTTTACAAGGGCATCCCGTTTTTTGAAATTGTTCAGATAGTTATCCGTTGTAACAAAGGTATCGTGAATTTCTGATACAGGAAGAAGTTCCAGATTATGTTTGGAATCCGGGTAACTGATCAGACCAATATCAATGGCATTATTGTTTAAAGCCTCCAGTGTTTCTGCAGAGGACTGGCAGGAGATACTGATCTGGATATGGGGATTTTTCGCAGTAAATTCTTTTAGATACGGCAAGAGCACATATTTGCACAAGGTAGTACTGACACCGATGGAAAGATGCCCCATACCGAGTCTGTTGGCAAGACGAATTTTTTCTTCCCCTGTCTGGATACAGTGAAATGCCGTATGTACCTGATCGTAGAGCATTTCTCCTTCTAAAGTCAGGGACACCCCTCTGGAATTACGGATAAAAAGTGTGGTGTCCAGATTTTGCTCTAATTTTGAAATTGCCTTACTGATGGCGGGCTGGCTGATGTATAACTCTTTCGCCGCACCGGATATATTTTTGGCTTTGGCAACGGCATAAAATATGTAGTAAAGATTCAAATTGTTTTCCATGTCTGTTATTTCTCCTGTATCATTTATTGTCGCTTCCATTTCCCTGTGTGAGGTGGGTTAAGGAATTGAATAGTTATATAAGCAAATAGTATCATAACATTTAGTTATAGTAAATATGAATAACATGTATTTTCTCTATATGAAGTATTTTGCTATAATAGCCAATAGAAAATGTAAGCAATCTTGGGCATTTTGAATTGCCCGTAAGATACTATTTTGGAGGAATATAGATATGGCAATGACAATGACACAAAAGATTTTAGCGGCTCATGCAGGTTTGGAATCCGTAGCAGCGGGACAGTTGATCGAAGCGGATTTAGATCTTGTACTGGGCAATGATATTACCAGTCCGGTAGCAATTCATGAGATGGAAAAAATGAAAGTGGACGGCGTATTTGATAAGGATAAGATTGCCTTAGTACCGGATCATTTCGTACCCAATAAAGATATCAAGTCCGCAGAACACTGCAAATGTGTTCGTGAATTTGCTTACAGAAATGAGATCACCAACTATTTTGAAGTGGGTCAGATGGGAATTGAACATGCTCTTTTACCGGAAAAAGGTCTGGTGGTAGCAGGTGATGTTGTAATCGGTGCGGACTCCCATACCTGTACATATGGTGCACTTGGCGCATTTTCTACCGGAGTAGGAAGTACGGATATGGCTGCCGGTATGGCAACGGGAAAAGCATGGTTTAAAGTGCCTTCCGCAATCAAGTTTGTTTTAACGGGAAAACCGGCCAAATGGATCAGTGGTAAGGACATCATCCTTCATATCATTGGTATGATCGGTGTGGATGGTGCATTGTATAAATCCATGGAATTTGTCGGGGATGGTATTGCTTACCTTACCATGGACGATCGTTTTACGATTGCCAATATGGCAATTGAAGCCGGTGGAAAGAACGGTATTTTCCCGGTGGATGAATTGACAAAGCAGTACATGAAAGAGCATTCCATGAAGACTCCTGTAGTGTACGAAGCAGACGAAGATGCAGAGTATGATGAAGTGATCACGATTGATTTAAGCACCCTTCGTCCGACGATTGCATTTCCACATCTTCCGGAAAATACGAAGACGATCGACGAGATCACAGAACCGGTTGAGATCGACCAGGTGGTTATTGGATCGTGTACAAACGGTCGTGAGGAAGATTTAAGAATTGCAGCAGAAATCTTAAAGGGACAGAAAGTGAAAAAAGGTCTTCGCTGCATCATCATTCCGGCAACCCAGAAGATCTATTTAAAAGCAATACAGGAGGGATGGGTAAGTACCTTTATCGAAGCGGGTGCAGTGGTTTCCACACCTACCTGCGGACCTTGCCTTGGCGGTTACATGGGTATTTTGGCAGAAAAGGAAAGATGCGTATCCACAACAAACCGTAACTTTGTCGGACGTATGGGACACATTACCTCTGAGATCTATCTGGCATCGCCCGCAGTAGCGGCAGCAAGTGCCATTACGGGTAAGATTTCATCACCGGAGCAACTATAATTAAGAAAAATGCAGACTTATAATTATTCAAGAATAATGTAAATATAGGAGATCAGATACATGAAAAACGCACATGGTAAAGTTATTAAATATGGGGATAATGTGGACACGGACGTAATCATTCCGGCAAGATATTTGAATTCTTCCGATCCGGCAGAATTGGCAGCACATTGTATGGAAGATATTGATGCCGATTTTCATAAAAAAATGAATGCCGGGGACATTATGGTGGCAACTAAGAATTTTGGCTGCGGTTCTTCGAGAGAACATGCACCGATCGCAATCAAAGCAAGCGGTATTTCCTGCGTAATTGCAGAAACCTTTGCCAGAATTTTCTATCGTAATGCCATCAACATCGGATTGCCGATCATTGAATGCAAGGATGCATCCGAACGTATCGAAGATGGGGATGAAGTTGAAATCGATTTTGATTCCGGCATTATTAAAAACCTTACGAAAAACGAAGAATATAAGGGACAGCCATTCCCGGAATTTATGCAAAAAATCATTGATTCCGAAGGCCTGATCAATTACATTAATGCAAAATAATATCGTTCCCCTCGTGGCTTACACAATGTATGTCATGAGGGGAGTGTTTTATGTAATAGGAAATGCCGCTGAAATTACCGCCCGTAAAAGAACATTTGTTCGTAAAAAGCCTTGCATTTTCATAGGGTTTATTTTATAATAGGCAGGGAACGGACAAGGGATGTAAGATGGTTGTCCGGATCGGGGTGGTATTGTATGTATGCATATATTTATGGACAGATTATGGAAAAAGAGCCGGAGAACCTTGTGATCGAGAATGGTCACATCGGCTATAATATACATGTGGCTCCGGGGATGCTTTCCCGGTTCCCGGAGGTGGGGCAGTTTGCCAAGGTTTATACCTATACCAGTGTGAGGGAGGATGCATTCTGGCTATATGGCTTTTCTTCCAAAGAAGAACTGAATGTTTTCAAACTGCTGATCACGGTTAATGGAATCGGACCGAAGGGAGCGATGGGCATTTTATCCGTTATGGATGCGGATACGCTTCGTCTGGCGATTTTGTCACAGGACACGAAGATGATTGCCAAGGCACCGGGAGTTGGAGCCAAGTCAGCATCCCGTATCGTACTGGAACTAAAAGATAAGATCAAACCGGAAGATGTGATTGGCAATGTCGGTGAGACGGAGGATTCATCGGCTGCTTCACAGATCAGACAGGAAGCGGCAGAAGCACTGACGGCACTGGGGTATACGGTTTCCGATGCCTACCGGGTGTTACAGCAGATCCCGATCACGGAGGATACTTCGGTCGAGTCGGTGATCAAGTCGGCATTGCGCCTGATGTGATGTTATGGTGAATGGAGAGGATATGGACAGAATCATTCAGACGACCGTCATGGAGGAAGATTACAAAAATGAATACAGTTTGCGCCCGCAGCAGCTTAGTGATTATGTTGGACAGGAAAAAGCCAAAAAAACATTGAAAGTATATATTGATGCGGCTAAGCAGAGGGGGGACTCCCTGGATCATGTTCTGTTCTACGGACCGCCCGGACTGGGTAAGACCACGCTTGCAGGCATCATTGCCAATGAGATGGGATCCCATCTCAAAGTTACCAGTGGACCTGCGATTGATAAACCGGGGGACATGGCTGCCATCATCAACAATTTAAAAGATGGTGATATCCTTTTTATTGACGAGATCCACCGTCTGAACCGTCAGGTGGAGGAAGTGCTGTATCCGGCAATGGAGGACTTTGCGATCGATATCATGATCGGCAAAGGACAGACTGCCAAGTCACTGCGTATTGATGTGCCGCATTTTACACTGGTTGGAGCGACTACAAGAGCCGGACTATTATCGGCACCGCTTCGGGATCGTTTCGGTGTGATCCATCGGTTGGAATTTTATACAACGGAAGAATTAAAAAAGATTATTATGCAGTCCGGCAAAAAACTGGGTGTTCAGATCGAAGAAGAAGGTGCTTTGGAGATGGCAAGAAGGAGCAGAGGAACACCTCGTATTGCCAACCGCCTTTTAAAACGTGTGCGTGATTTTGCTCAGGTGCAGTACGATGGTGTGATTACGGCGAAGGTAGCGGAAGCTGCACTGGATACTTTGGATGTGGATAAACTGGGACTGGATCAGATTGACCGTAAGGTGTTGTACACCATGATCGAGAATTTCCATGGAGGACCGGTCGGACTGGATACTTTGGCAGCCACAATAGGAGAAGATTCCGGCACGATTGAGGATGTTTATGAACCCTATCTGTTGATGAACGGATTTTTAAATCGTACACCAAGGGGAAGAGTGGTAACGGAAGCAGCTTACCACCATTTAGGGCTTGAAATTCCCATGTAGTTTGATTATAATTTAATCATTATGTGATTCCATACGATTTGGGGATATGAGAGGTGTTATTATGGCTTCTAAGACGGATACAGAAGTAATCATTGGGGGAAGAGTATTCACGCTTTGCGGATATGAAAGCGAGGAGTATTTACAGAAGGTTGCTTCCTATATCAATAACAAACTGGTTGAATACGGAAAAGTAGAGAGTTTTCGCAGACAGAATGTGGACATGCAGAACGTACTTTTGCAGCTGAATATTGCAGATGATTTTTTCAAAGCCAAAAAGCAGATAAAAGCCATGGAAGAAGACATGGAAGCAAAAGAAAAGGAACTTTATGAGTTGAAGCATGAACTTATTGCTGCCCAGATCAAATTGGAAAACTGTGAGAAAAGTATGAAATCCTTAAAAGAGGAGAATCACGACAAAGACAAAAAGATCATTCGTCTGGAGACAGAGTTGAAAGAACACAAATAAGTACGGAGGCTGTTGCATGATAGGCGACAGCCTTTCCATTTATATAATAGGAGATTTGAATGAAGCAATATGAATTATTGGCACCGGCGGGGGATTTTTCCTGTCTGACGGCGGCCTTTCATGCGGGAGCAGATGCTGTTTATCTTGCAGGAAAATCTTTTGGAGCAAGAGCCTTTGCGGGCAATTTTACAACGGAAGAATTAGTGGAAGCGTTGGATTATGCGCATTTATTTTCCAAAAAAATATATCTGACTTTAAATACATTGATCAAAGAAAAAGAATTTGGCTCCATTGCAGAGTATCTGACGCCCTTCTATGAACATGGTCTGGATGGGGTGATCATTCAGGATATGGGACTGATTCCCCATTTGAAAAAAGAGTTTCCGCTTTTGGAACTGCATGCAAGCACCCAGATGACCGTCAGTAATTACAGATCAGCTCTGTGGCTCAAAAAGCAGGGCATTTGCCGTGTGGTACCGGCAAGAGAATTATCTTTAAACGAACTGCGGGAGATCAAGGAGAAGGCAGGAGTGGAGGTAGAGACCTTTATCCACGGTGCCATGTGTTATTGTTATTCCGGCCAGTGTCTGTTTAGTTCTTTTCTTGGCGGACGAAGCGGGAATCGCGGCCGCTGTGCGCAGCCCTGCCGTCTGCCCTACAAAGTTTGGGAAGAAGGGCACTGTATCAGCGGAAAGAAAGAGATCTACCCCTTCAGTTTAAAAGATCTTTGCAGCCTTCCCTATCTGTATGAACTGATGGATGCCGGTATGGATTCTTTTAAAATCGAAGGAAGAATGAAAAGTCCGGAATATGTTGCCGGTGTGACAGAAGTCTACCGCAAATATATGGATTTTTATATGCAGGGAAAACGTCCCGAGATTGCAAAAAAAGACCTTGAGCAGTTGGCACATTTATACATCCGTTCCGATATGAAGGACGGATACTTTCAAAAGCATAACGGAGCGGATATGATCTCCCTGTATTCCCCTTCCTATCAGGGCTGTGATGATGCCTTGGTAGAAAGAATTCATCAAAAATATTGTACAGACAGAAAAAAACAGGATATTTCCGGCAGTCTTTTGCTTTTACAGGGACAACCTTCGCAGCTTACGGTGACGCTTGGTGCACAATCCGTTACGGTGAGCGGAGAAGAAGTGCAGTGCGCGCAGAAAAGACCCCTTACAAAGGAAGATGTGAACAAACAGATGCAAAAGACCGGTCATTCGGATTTTAATTTAAAGGATCTGACGATTATGATGGACGATTCTGTATTTATGCCGGTTAAACAGTTAAATGAATTACGAAGAAGTGCACTTGCCGCCTTACAGGATAAATTGCTGGCTTCCTATAAGCGGGATCGAATCCTGACGGATGGCGTTTTAGTATGTGAACATGATAATGAAAGGGATTTTCATCCGACATCCCGTCTTTTTGCAAGCATAATGACCTATGAGCAGTGGGAGAGTCTGTTATCTTTACCCCAAAAACCGGATCGGATATACCTTCCGTATGATCTGCTCTATTTGGGTGTGATTAAAAAAGAACAGATTGCAGAGATTTCCCATACGGAAGTGTATATATCCCTTCCGAGAATGATCCGAAGCAGGGATGAATCCTATCTGCAAAAACTTTCATCAGATATTCCTGGTTTTAAGGGAGTTTTAGTTAAAAGCATGGAAGGACTTGCGTTTTTGCAGGAATGTGGTTACACGGGGGAAATCATAACGGATCACTCTGTTTACCATTGGAATAAAAGCGCCGTTTGTTTTTGGGATGCGCATAGGGATGGTTTTACCTATCCGCTGGAAATGTCCGTATATGAGAATAAAGAACTGGAACGTAAAACCGGGGAATATGTGATATACGGCAGAACACCCATGATGATCACTGCCAATTGCATTCGTAAGACATGTGGTGTATGCAACGCAAACAGCAATGATTTTTCACAGTCTTTAGAAGACCGCTATAAGAAGAAACTGCCGGTTTATGCCAACTGCATTCACTGTTACAATGAAGTGTTTAATGCGGTGCCGATGTCTCTTCATAAAGAACTGGATTCTTTAAGCAGGCAGGGATTTTTTACATTCCGTCTGGACTTTACCAATGAAGAAGCGGATCTTGTAAAAACAATATTTTCGTATTTTACGGAGCACATCCGGGGACCGCAGACAACAGTATCATTTCCTCTGGCAGAATATACGCAGGGACATTATAAAGAAGGAGCTATTTAAGACAGATGCTGCTTTATATTACAGAATTATCGAAGTATTTTATTTTCATATTGATGATCTTTTATATGGTGGGAGCCTTTCGGGCCGTTTTTATGAGTAAAAGAAATTCAGCCCTTTACATAAGGCAGGAGATCTATCTGTTTTTGATCCAGTTTCTTGCCTATGCAACGATCTGTTTAAAAACGGGCAAACTGGAGTATTTGTTTTTTTATGCCATATTACAGATTGTGATGTTTTCTGCCATTGTACTGTTTCAGACCATTTACACAGGAATTGACAAAGCACTTTTAAATAATATGACTTTGTTGCTGAGTATGGGCTTTATTATTCTGACCAGACTGGATTTTTCAAAGGCAGTCAAACAGCTTTTTATCGTGAGTGTTTCCCTTGCGATATCATTTACTGTTCCTTTTGTAATTCGAAGATTCTCCGTTTTAAGAAGATTAAAATGGATCTATGTAGCGATCGGTATTGTGGCACTTGCGACTGTGCTGATTCTGGGGCAGGTAACCAACGGAGCCAAGAACTTTTATTCCGTTGCAGGTGTGACGATACAGCCGTCCGAATTTGTAAAGGTGATTTTTGTTTTTGGTATCGCAGGCATGCTTTATCACAATAAGCGATTTGGTAACTATGTTCTTTCCGCAATCGTGGCAGCCATACATGTACTGATTCTTGTGGCTTCCAAGGATTTAGGAAGCGCGCTGATCTTTTTTGTGACGTATATGGCGATGCTTTTAGTAGCTTCTAAGAATTATCTTTATCTTGGGATGGGACTTTTGGCAGGAAGTGGTGCTGCTGTTTTGGCAAACCGGATTTTTACCCACGTACAGGTCCGTGTACAGGCTTTTTTAGACCCATTCAGTGTGATTGATAAGGAAGGATACCAGATTACCCAGTCTTTATTTGCCATTGTCTGCGGTGGTTTTTTCGGAACCGGACTGATGAAAGGAGTTCCGGATGATATTCCTTATGTGGAATCGGATTTTATTTTTTCGGCGATTGCAGAAGAGATGGGCGTATTAACGGCTGTCTGCCTTTTGCTGATCTGCGTTGCCTGCTTTTTAACCTTTATGAAAAATGCCATGAAGGTGGAGGATGCTTTTTACCGGCTGGTGTGTGTAGGACTTGGTGTAATGTATCTGTTCCAGGTATTTCTAACAGTCGGCGGAGGTATCAAATTTATTCCGCTTACGGGTGTAACACTTCCTTTTGTCAGTTACGGGGGAAGCAGTGTCTTAGTCAGCATTGTTGTTTTTGCCATATTACAGGGTATTATTCTTCGAATAAAGGATGAAAAAGAAAAAAGCATGACGGATGAGGATGCGTACGAGGATGATGATGACGAAGAAGATGAGTACGGGGATTCTGACGATATAGAAGAGGATGAGGACGAAGATGAGGCTGAATGGGAAGAATAAAAAAGAACAAACTGCATACACACGTCCGCGAAGCAAAAAAAACAGGGAGATTATTCTTCTTTCCGTATTTTTCTGCGCCCTTTTTGCGGTAATGAGCGGCTACCTTTGTTTTTATGTTAAGAATAATGAACAGGAATTGCTCAATAACAGTTACAATGCCAGGCAGGCGATTCTGGCTTCGGAAAATACAAGGGGAACGATCTATGACCGAAACGGGGATCCCTTAGCCTATACGCTGACACAGGACGGAACGGAAAGCCGGGTATATCCGTATGCCAATATGTTTTCCCATGTAATCGGGTATTCTACTAAGGGCAAAACAGGGATTGAACAGCTTGCCAATTATTATCTGATTAACTCCAATATCCCCTTGTCTGAAAAGGTGGAAAATGATATTGCACAGGTCAAAAATCCCGGAAATGAGGTATATACGACACTGGATACCGAATTACAAAAAGTGGTATATGACTCCCTCGGAATTTATAAAGGCGCCTGCGTGGTTACCAATGTCAAAACCGGGGAAGTGCTTGCTATGGTGAGCAAACCTGATTTTGATCCGAATACAATTGTTCAGGACTGGGATCGGTATGTGGAAGAGGAAAAGACAAAGAACAGTTCTGTGTTATTGAATCGTACCACACAGGGAATCTATCCGCCCGGTTCCACATTTAAGATTATTACGGCTCTGGAGTATCTGCGTGAACATAATACAACGGTGGAGGGATATCATTTTGACTGTAACGGAAGATTTTCCTATGGAGATACTTCCATACAGTGTTATCATGGTTCCGTACATGGCAGCGAGGATTTTTACAAGGCATTTGCCAAGTCCTGCAATTCTGCCTTCGCCGGTATCGGCGTGGGACTTGACAGGGAAAGTTATGGCAACACATTAAAGGATCTGCTGTTTAATACAGAACTTCCCGTTGATATTAATTACACTAAGAGTGCACTGACTGTTGACAACACGGTTTCGGATGATAATATGATCCAGATCAGTATCGGACAGGGAAAGGCACAGATTACGCCCATGCATATGAATCTGATTACCTGTGCCATTGCCAATGATGGTGTGTTGATGAAGCCAAGGTTTATGGATCGTGTTGTAACGGCAAAGGGAAGTATCGTGGAAACCTTTCCTGCAGAAGAATACAAACGCCTACTGAGTGTGGAAGAATCGGATGCACTGACAAAATTAATGGTTGAAGTTGTTAACGAAGGAACTGCCAAAAAATTACAGTCCGATGTATACCAGGCGGCAGGAAAAACAGGATCTGCCGAATACAATGGGGTAAAAGAAGATTCGCACGCATGGTTTACCGGATTTGCACCGGCAGAGGATCCTCAGATTGCGGTTACCATCATTATTGAAGGAATCGGATCGGGTGGGGATTACGCAGCACCCATAGCAAAACGTATTTTTGATGCTTATTTTGAAAATGAATAAAACTTGCCTAATACATGGAATTGATCTATACTGAGACTAGTACATCGTTTTGATTGAACGAAATCACTCAGCCAGATAGGAGGAATTGCAATGATTGAAGCAATCAGTTGTGGCGGTGTGGTTATTTTTCGTGGAAAGATTCTTCTTTTGTATCGGAATTACAACAATAAGAAGGACGGATGGGTTCTGCCGAAAGGAACAGTAGAAGCGGGCGAAGAATATACAGATACGGCATTACGGGAAGTATTGGAAGAAACGGGTGCACATGCCACCATTATGGAGTACATTGGAAAAAGTGAGTATCAATTTTCCATACCCGGGGATATCGTGCAAAAACATGTGCACTGGTATCTGATGAGTACGGATAGTTATTACAGTAAACCGCAAAGAGAAGAGTACTTTGTGGATTCGGGTTATTATAAATACCATGAAGCATACCATCTTCTCAAATTTGCCAATGAACGTCAGATGCTGGAAAAAGCATATGCGCAGTATCAGGCACTCAAAAGCAAAAATCAGTGGAGAGAAAAAAGAAGATAATAATATCTTGTCAATAGGATGATGGGAAGATTTTGTATGCGTTTTTACGATCACCTTTATGTGGGAGAGTCCATAAAGAATCCCACACGTACAAAGTTTAAGATCCGTGTTTGTGCGGGACAGTTCAATGTTTATCTGATTACGCTTTCGCAAAATGGAAGCAATCAGTTAGAGTGCTTTCATAACGGTCTGTTAAAGCAGAAAGTGTTTCGCAGGCAGGATCTTTATGTAATAGGAATAGCGGCTAATTACGAAGAAGCCATTGATCTGATCCGCAAGATTACGGAAGAATGCGTAAAAGCAACAGGAACTGCCGATATCAAATCCTATTTGTTAAATAGATCATCATGAGGTTATAAATGATTTCGATTCTGCTCATACTATTAAAAATAATCGGAATAACATTGTTAGTAGTAATAGGACTCTTGCTTTTGCTGGTTTTGATCGTGCTTTTTGTGCCGGTCAGATACCGTATAAAAGGAAGGTACGAGGATTCCTTATACTTAACAGGCAGGATTACGTGGCTGTTACATCTGCTTTCCATTCGGGTGGAAGTGGGGGATGGGACCGTCACATCCATAAGAATTTTAGGGATTCCCCTATCTAAGTTTATAAAAGACAGGAAGGATTCAAAGTCCGTTGCAGAGTCGGAAATACAGAAAGAACCGGAGTCTGTTTCAGAGGCAGAAATAGAGAAAGTACCGGAGCCTGTTGCTGAGACACAAATACAGAAAGACACAGAGTCTGTTTCCGAGTCAGAGAAACAGGAAGATCCGGGGACGGTTGCAGATACGGAGAAACAGAAAGATTCAAAACCGGTATCCCTTTATCAGAAGATCAAAAGTAAGATCCTTTCTGTTCTTGATAAGATCAGAGGTATCCTTGAAAAAATAAAACATTTTTGGCATAATGCCGTGTACAGAAAAAAACAGCTTCAAAGATTTATCCGGATTTTACGTTCGGATACCTGTAAAGCAGCATTTTCTCTTTGTAAAAAAAGATTCGGAAAAGTACTCAGACATATTTTTCCCGGAAAAGTACATGCAGATCTGACATTTGGTTTTGATGATCCGTCAACAACGGGATATCTGCTTGCTGTTTATGGTATGCTTCCCGGATATGTGGGCAAACATATCCTGCTTCATCCGGATTTTGACAATTCTGTTTTAAAAGGTAACTTTAATGTAAAAGGCAGAGTCAGGGCATGGACATTATTATACCAGGCATTATGTGTATTTTTTGATAAGAATTGCCGTAAATTATATCATATTGTGAAAAAGGAGAGCGGTTATGAGCACAAATAATTTTAATTCAGTTATGGATTCTTTATTAAACGGAATGAATTCCTTAGTCAGCACCAAAACGGTAGTGGGAGAAGCAAAACAGATTGGGGATACAATCATTCTTCCTCTTGTAGATGTATCCTTTGGACTTGGTGCCGGTACAAACGGCGGCGGTTCAGGTGGTAAGATTTCACCGAGTGCCGTGCTTGTAATCAAGGACGGACATACGAAGTTAGTAAACATCAAGAATCAGGATACAATTACCAAGATTCTGGACATGGTGCCGGATATCGTGGACAAATTTACCACTCCCAAAGAAGATATGCCTGATGATGATACGGCAAAAAAAGCCGCTTTTCCCACAGATCAGGATGAATAATACGATACAAATGGGTAACATATTATAGGTTTGGGAATATGATAGAATAAGAAGCGTGCAGGGGTATATTTACATGAAACTAGTCGGGTTTATTTTATTCTGGATCAGTTTTGGTATGGTTCTCATGCTTCTTATTGGCAGTACTTTTGTGGGCGTCCTTCTGATTATTATTTTTATGATCGCCGGATTTAATCTGTATTGCAGTAGATAGGGATGATAAATGGAGATAAGGGATACAAAAGGCAGAAACGAATACCGGGATGAGCATGCCCGGATTTTGGAAAATACACTTTCCAAAGGGGAAGTGCAAAAACAGATTGATGCCATGTCACAGGATGAATTGCTTTCTTTGAAACGTTTTTTGTTTGAAGAAAGGATTCGTGTGATTGAGGAAAAAGAAGAGCAGAACCGTGTATATGAAAAATTCCTCAAGGAACGTATGGTATTTCAGGATGAGATGAAAGCACTGAATCATAAAGTGCTTATGGAACGTAAGCGTTTGAAGGATGAAAACTCCTTTTTTGATAAGAAAATGAAGATCTTACAGAATGGCTTTGTTCAGCTGGATATGGATCGCAAGAAATTTGAACGCGAAAAGAGTCAGTATGAGAGCCAAAAGAAATATACATCCTCCCATAACTATTCTTACAAGGGAAGTGTTCCTGATTTCTTCCGGGGCGTCAATAGTATTCTCGGATTGAAGAAGCGTTACCGGGATCTGCTTAAGATTTTCCATCCGGATAACCTCTGTGGCGACAGTGATACCGTTTTAGAAATCAATAAGCAATACGAATCCATGAAGAAACGGATGGGAGAGCGGTAAGAGTTTTACGGCATATTTTTATAATTTCGTACATAAAAAGGGTTGTCCAATCGGACAACCCTTCGTTTGTTTCCATTATGCTCTTTCAACACGGCCGGACTTTAAACATGTTGTGCAGACATGCATCTTCTTAGCTGCACCGTTTACTTTACATTTTACGCTTCTAACATTGGAATTCCAAATATGATTGGATCTTCTATGAGAATGGCTGACGTTGTTTCCAAAATGTACGCCTTTTCCGCAGATATCACATTTTGCCATA